>NZ_CP043343.1 GCF_003594935.2 Enterobacter huaxiensis
TAGTTGCCGTCGATCGAACCTGCCGCCGCAGTCGCCGCCGGGCTGATGGCCGAAGACGCCAGGTGGCTGTAGAGACTGGAGAAGCTTGAGCCCAGGCCTTTAAGCATCCCCCACGCCAGAGGCGGAATAAGCATCGACAGGTAGCCCGCCGTGGTGGCAAGGTCCGAGTATTTCAGCTGCACCTGCGACAGCTCGGAGAGCACCACCGCCGAGCCGTTAGCCTTAGCGTAAAATGTCATGCAGCTGTTCAGGATGGCGTAGAGCAGCGGCCAGCTCTGCACCCACATGATGGCCATGACGTAGCCCTTAAGTACGTTTAGCGTGACGGCGTTAAACATGCCGCACAGTACCATCAGCGGGAAGATGCCGATAGTCAGCCCCACAATCAGCGTCTGGGACATTGGCAGGGAGCGCAGGGCCACCTGGCCGACCGTAGCGTGCGCCAGGCGCTGCTTCTCCATCGAGGACGTGGTGGCGATATTCAGCAGGCTCGATGTGTCGCCGTTTCGGGCCGCATAGCCCATGATGCCGTCGCGCAGGGCGTTCATGGTTACGTTCTGGCGGATAATCTGCGAGGCGCTCTGCCCGGAGCTGTAAAAATAGTCATAGCTTTCGCCCAGCATCTGGCTCAGAAGCAGGTCCGGGTTCGGACGCCCGCCAAAGATCCAGCGTGCAAAATAGCTCCAGCTTTTTCCCCCAGTCTGGGAGTCGAGCCCCAGCGCCAATTTAAGCTCTTTGGCAGCCTGTTCGCAGGTCTGGAACAGGTTATTTTTATTAAAGACTCCACGAAGCGGACTCGGATTTGAGAAGATGATGGTGTAGGGATCGGTGCTGTTCATCAGGTCGTCCAGGGTGTACTTCCCGTTGAGGAAGATGTCGCCCATCACGCAGTTCTGCACGTAGTCCGGGAACAGCGTGGCAATTTCCGGATTCTTCGACATAAAGTCAGTGCTGCGTGAGACCAGGCTTGCGCCGAACAGCATGCCCGTTTTGCTGTACGTCACGCTGTCCGGCTGTGAAAAGACCATCTCGTAGCCCTGTACCAGAGCGTGTCCGATGGTGGTCGTCAGCGATGCCGGCAGCGCAAGGCCGACGGGCACGTTGTCCACCTGGTACACCTTCGTCAGGTCGCTGTTGTCGATAATCTGCACCGGCGTGCGCACGCTGACCAGCAGGGACATCAGGACAATGGTGGCTATCCAGCCCAGCATGTCCATGACGTTGTGGCGGCGTATCCAGGAGACGGCCACGACCAGCACCGACAGCGCGGTAACGATACGGCGGATAATTACCCAGCTGTCGGTCGACATAAACGTCACGATGGCATTCAGCGTCTGGCTCAGCCAGTCCCCGCCCGCAATTACGTAAATCGCCTGCATCAGCGAGCCCCCCCGAAGTGATAGTTGTTCTGATAGCGCTGCAGCATGCGCGCTGAAACCTGCTGGCGCATGTAGCTCATCTGGCGGTCAACGACCAGCAGCGCGTCCTGCTGCACCTGCACCTGCGACTGGAAGGACGCAATCTGCCGCGTGGCCTCGTTGAGGTTGTTATTGATGCTGTCGATAACGGCCTGGTCATAGTTGCCCGTGGCCATCATTGCGCGCGCCTGCTGCACCATCTCCTGGATGTACTGCAGCAGGATGTCGTAGCCGATGTAGTCCGTCAGCTGGTAGACGAGGCTGTCCGAAACGCCCAGCATCATCGGGTCCACCAGGTATTTGAAGACCGGTATGGTGGTGCTGGAAATAAACCCCTTCTCTTTTTCGGTGAGCGCGGTGTCAGCGGCGGCCTTATTCTGGATGCTGGACAGGATGTCCTTAATCTGACTTTTTAGCGCGTTCTTCTCGGTGATGGTAACGGTCGCGTCGGCGGCCACCTTCAGGCACGCGTCGCTGTCGTTGCAGTGGTAAATCCTCGCGGTCCCGCCCTCCATTACGGCTTTGATAATGTCGCGGTCGGTGGTGCGGGCGGGCAGCGGCGTGATGTTCCCGTTCTCGTCAAAAATCAGGGTGCCGGTGAGGGTCATGATAAACTCCCTGAGCTCCCTGTTTCCGCTGAACATGCCGTTCTTGCCCAGCGCATTCCAGATGATGTTGATGTTTTTGGTGATGCGCTCTTTGTCCTCCTCCCCGGCCTTGTCGCGCACCTTATCGAGGCTGCCGCCCACGGTGCAGCCCTGACGGGACGCCGCCCAGTCCGCAAACATGTTGCTTTCACCGGCAATGTCCTGGCAAACCTTCTGCTGGGAGACCTGGGTGCGCGGGAACAGCCCGCCGACAATCCCCTGCGCCGCCTGGCATGAGCTGAGGTTCATGCTGTTCAAATCGCTGGCCATCTTCTGCAGGAAGTCCTTTGCCGTCTTGATTTCCGGCACAGTGGTCTGCAGGGCGAGGTCGAAGAAGTAGCCCGCCGCGTTGGACATAATCTGCTTGGCAAAGCGCTGCAGCTGGTCGCTGTTGATGAAGCTGAACGAGCCAAGATAGGCGTCGATGCCCCCGCAGCCCGCGTTGATGTCGGGCAGCGTCATCGAGATAAGCTGGACGGTCTTGACCTGGGTGCGGGCGTAGAGCGAGCCGCCCGTGGCGTAGCCGGCCGCCTGCCCCTGCCAGACCTGAGGCTGGCTGGTATTGGACGCAAAGCCCAGCTTGTTGAAGAAGCTGTTCATGTCGCTGTTCACGTCGGCGCTCACGCTCGCAGAACAGGCAATAAGCAGGCCGCACAGCATGGAGAGCGGTTTACGCACGGGCATCGGCGTCCTCCCGCCCTGTCAGCAGGGCGCGCTTTTTCATTTCGCGTTTCAGGGAAAAAATCCGCCGATTTGTTTCAATGACGTTCAGGACCAAATAAACGACGGCGGCAACGGCCAGCCCGCCGCTCAGCGCGATAAATATCAGCGGAATGGCGTACATCAGCACGTTCCACAGCGCTTTTACCTGCAGGTGACCGTCCCTGAGCCAGTCGCTGACGCTGGCATCAAACACATATGTCATAAAAATACGGGACAGTATGCCCGCGATAAGCAAGATGCCCGCCCATTCCAGATACACGACGTGCCGGGCGTCATTTTTTCGCCCATTTATCATGATGAGCTCCGGCGTTGTCAGTCCCTGCATCGCCTGTGACGTCTTCATATCGTGTTCCTTCAGGTTGTTTTGATGTTCAGCCATTGTTGCCCGCTCCGCGCATCTGCAGGACGGTGTCCAGACGGGCCATAAAGCCCTGTTCATCGGTGGCGCCCTGCAGCAGCGGCAGGGCTTCAAGGGTGTTTACGTTAACGAGAAAGGTGGTCGGGGTTGCCACGGGCAGATTCGGGAAGAAGGTCTTCATCACCTCCGGCGGCGCGGGCAGCGCCTCCGGGAAGGCCGTATCGCCCTGGCCGTCGATGGTGTAGGCCATCACGCCGAAGCCGACCTGCTGCGAGAGCGACTTAAGCACCGGGTCAAACTTGTGGCAGTAAGGGCAATGCCCCTGCATGAACAGCACCACCTTCCAGTCGGCCAGGTTGACCTGCTGCCCGTTGCTGAGCCGGTACCAGACGGGAGGCCTGGCAGGCGCTGGCCGTGCTGCGGCGTCACCTGTACTCTGAGCACCTGTCACCTCCCGGATACCCTGCTGGTTCCACAACGACCTGATTTCATCAAGTGTGGAAGCGGGCGCCTGCATACTGAGTGCGAGAGCCAGAGCAGCAATCAGGCGACTAACTGTCATGATGTTCACCTTCCGCCTCCTGTTTCTCCGCCTCGCGGGCCTGCTCTATCCAGCGATTAACGATGCGGTAGCCGCCCCAGAGCGCCATCGACAGGCCAATTATCTGCGCCAGCATGACGGCCAAGGCCGGATTGTGGCGCACAAGGCGCGACACGATGTGAAACCAGATGCCGAGGCTCAGCACCCAGAGCCCGGGCGCGTCAAACTCGGGCAGACGAAAGCGAAATCTGCGCATACAAACTCTCCCTCTATTAAAAGTTGGGGGCGAAATCGGTCGAAACGTTGAGGAACTGCTTCGCCAGGTCGTCCTGGCTGATAAACCCGTAGGCAACGGGTTTGACGGTGCCGCTTTTCGGGTCGGCCAGCATCAGGGCCGGGAAGTGGCGGATGCCGAGGCGCTCCGCCTGTCCGCCGTCCATCCGGGTGTCCGGCAAAAGCGGGTTCACGATGCCGTCCACAGAGACCGGGATGACGCTGAGGCGATAGGTCTCGCGGAAGTTGTTGATCACCTGAGCAAGCTGCCCGTCGATCGGGTCCTGACCGCGGTAAAAGAACATCACGCCGTAGTGCTGCGCCAGGGTCTCGATGGCGCGGCGCTGGTCGGCAAAGTCGGCGGCCAGCTGGTTGCGCACGGTACCGTTGTAGTGGCTGTGCTGCAGGTTATAGTCCAGCTCCGGATGTACAAGCATCGCTTTTTTGGCGCTCATCGAGAACAGCCCGGCCTGCTGCGTCCAGTAGTTCTGCAGGCGGAAGTACCGGACGAAGTTCTCCACGCCCGGATACAGGATGGCCTCGTACATAGCCCGCTTCGTCGCCTGCTGGAGCGTGGCGAGCTTTTCCAGAATGTCAGGCGCGGCCTGCGGAGGCGGCGTGACGGAGGCTTTTTCATCCTCCGGCACCCTGTGCGATTCGTTGTACCACTGCCAGCCGGCATCTTTCCCGTTAGCCGAAAAGATGCAGCCAAAAAGCAGCAGGGCTAATGCTGTCTTTCTCTTGTTCACTGGAACATTCCTTTTCCGATAAGGGTGGTTATTGTTTAAAAAGCGGGTTTAAGAGCCACGCTAACAGGACTCCCACCACGAAGAACGCAACTATCAGCGACATAAAAATCACATCGATGCGGGTCGTTCCATCCACGATATTCCCGCACCAGTAAAGCACCGGTGACGCGACAATCAGGCTGATGATAAGGCGGGCGGTAAATCCTTTAATTTTCATAATGAGTCCTGTGTAATTGATGCTCTCAAAGACAAATTAATTGTTCTTCAGCTGGGAGGCGATTTCATCACGCACGCGTTGAGTCAGGACATCGTTGTCCGGGATGTTCTGGTTGTTCTGCAGATCTTCGAAGAAGTTTGTGAAGTCCAGCGCGTCGAATTTGATTTGCTGCAGCTCGGTCTGGGTGATGCCGCGGCAGTCCGGGCTGCTGGCGCTGCCGAACCCGACGTGCAGCTGGCCGTTGCGCCCCTGCTGCTGCACAATCTGGGCAAGCTTCGAGTCAAACTGGCAGTAGCTGCGCTTCTTCTCCAGACACACGCCCAGCACCTTCTTCGAACAGAACTCTCCGACGCTTACCGTCAGCTTTTTCTCCTTCGCCTTGCCGAGCGCCTTCTCGTCGCTGCTGCAGCTGGCGAGTCCCACGTCCTGGCCCCAGCCCGAATCCTTGCAGCAGTTGCTGAAGCCCGCCGCAAACTTCTTGCAGAATTTCGCGCTGCCGGTGAAGGCGCGAACGTTGACGCTGTTGATCGCCGCCGCGTCCTTGCCCGCCGCGGCGAGGGCCGCAAGCGCTGACACTACCGGCGCAAAGTCGTTGTTCGTACCCTGCTGCGCGCGCTCGCACTCGCCGTCGAGGCAGAAGGTGTCCCCACCGCAAATCATGACCTTACCGGCGGTGCGCGTTTCGCATGAGTAGGTGGCGTATTCATGAAGGCAGCCGCTGCCGTCTTCAGCCGTGAAGGCGCAGCTGCGCGAGGCCAGCGTGCAGGCGGCGTTATCCGTATACGTTTTACAGCTGCCGCTATCGGCGGCCTGGGTCATGTACGTATCGCTGTACTGCCAGCAGGCCTGCGTGACCGGGTATGACACGCCGTCAACCACCACCGTCTTCGTGCTGCCCGGCGAGGTGCACTCCGTTTTCTTAAGCGTGCCTTCGCTCTTGCTGAACGGGCAGTGCTCTGTCCAGACGACTTCAGGCACCCATTTTTTATCGGTAACCTGCATGGTCACGGTCGCCGTCATCCACGCCTCCGAGCCGCCCTGCATCCATGACAGCGTTTTGCGGGCATACTCCTGGCAGCGCGACTGCTTGCCGCTCAGGCAGTTTTTATTGAGCATCGAGCCTGACGGCGAGGCCTGATCGGCGGTGAGCGTCGCGCCCGCGGCGCCCGGCAGGGCCCACGTATTGTCATTTTTGGCGACCGACTCGGTGTTCACGCCCCACCAGGAGAAGCCGTAGTACATGTGTTTCTCGTTGAAGTGCACGGAAACGGACGCGCTGAGCACCGTTCCGGTTGCAGGCGCCCGGAAGCTGAACTTCACCGTCTTGTTGCCGTCGTAGGTATAGGTAAAGTCGCTGTTGGGCACCGTGTACGTGCGCGTCACGGTCGTGCTCTCGTAGTGGCCGGTGATGCTTGCCGTGCGGGTGCAGGCCTGCTCGATCAGCAGGTCACGCTCGCAGGTATAGTTGGTGAATTCGCTGCGGCTGATGTTCTGCGCGCTGCACTGCAGCTGGCCGGTCTGCCCGATGATGCTGTCGGCACGGTCCTGCACGTCCTTGCTGGCGGTGATGAACGGCGCATCCTGAGAGATGGCCTCTTTCGGATTATTGATAAAAGAGTCGGTCACCGCCTGCGTGGCCTCGTTGGTGGTCCATTCCGTGGCAGCATCGGCCTTCAGCGCCCCGTCGCCGGTTGCCGTTACGCCGCCGTAGTATTTTGTCTCTGAAGGCGAAGCGGTGTAATTCGGAAGCGTGGCCGACGGGTTGAAGTTCGTCAGGCTGCTCTCCCCCTGCCCCTTGATCTGTTTTGCGAAGTCGGACCCGGCCTTATAGTCAGAATCAGAGCTGGCCACCGCGCTCATGCTCGTCGTGGAGAGAATTAGCGCGGTGATGAAAGAAGCCCCTTTCAGGATGTTCATGACTGCCCTCCTTTTTCCAGCATCGCTCGCGCCTCATCACGACAGTCTCCCTGCTCCACCACTTTCCCGAGCGCCTGCTTCAGGCGCAGGTTTCCGCGTATCACGTCGTGGCCCGCCGGGCAGTACACCACCAGGGACGGCACGCTGGTGATGCCGTACTCGCGATAGCGGTTGGGATCGATGGCCACGCCGGAGGCGCTGCCATCCTGAACCAGCGACATCACCGCGTCAGCGGTCGCTTTCATATCGTTGTTGACCATGCCGCGCAGCACGGCAGGGATATCGTAGCGGCGTGCCTCGGTCAGCATGCGCTTCAGCCCGGTTTCCGGAATGGCAAAGGAGACGAAGTACAGCGCCCCGTGCGCGGGCTTATCCGGATAAACCTCCTGCTGGCGCTGCTTCAGCCCGCCGATAAAGCGGGCGTCGTCTGATGACAGCGGGTACTGCTCCACCTGGCGCGAAAGCATGTCGCGCAGCGCGCCGTGGTCCTGCTGTCGCAGCTGCTGGCTGAATGACTCCTGGTCGCGGATAAACGCGCGATCTGCTTCAGCGTCGGCCACAGCATGATGGCTAATCGCCAGCACCAGCAGGCCTGCGTACGGTCCCGTTATCTTTTTCATGAAAACTCCTTTTCTCAGAGGAAGACGCAGTTACGCTTGCGCCAGAGCAGATAGCCGTAGTTCTTCTTCGTGTTCGGCGGGTTACGTCCCGCTTCCCATCTCATCACCGTCCGACCGAAGGGATGGCACTGCGCCACGTCCGGATGGGTGTTCACCATCTGATAGCGCCAGCGGGTCTTGGGGATGATCGGGGACGGGTATTCATTGCAGACCTTCGTGTCCTCGCCGACGCTCTCCATAATTTGCCCCTGGCGGTGCAGCTTGAACGCCATACGCTCGCTGACCAGCACCGATGACTGCAGGGGGCTGCTCTCGTTGCTCACCCAGCCGTTGAACGGATACATCGTACCCTGGGAGCCAGCGCACCAGAACAGCAGGTCAATGGAGGTCTTCGCCGCGCTGGCGATGGCGTCAGCCGCGCACGCGCCCTGAGCGATGGGGTTGGCAAAAAGCACCGCCTCCGGGTTGAGAATGGAGGTCAGGGCGCTGTCCCCCCAGGTCGGGTCAATCTCGGACAGGTAGCCAATATCCAGGTCACCGCCCTCGAGGCAGCCGACGGACGTAATGATGTTCAGCCAGTACGTCAGCGGATACTTGTACCAGTGGACGTGGTAGAACGCGCCGTTAACCGCCTTGTCCTCTTTCTTCGCGGTCCCCATCCCCATCTTGCCGAGGTTGATGGAAAAGCCGCCGAGGTTCACCATGCAGCCTGGTGAACGGGTCACGTCGGTCAGCGCCATTGGCTCCCAGTACCCGATGGCGAGGCCTATGCGCGCCACCGGCGTCATCGGACAGATCTGGATGGGGCTGCCGGGGTTCTTCGTGTCGGGCAGGTCTCCGCCCGTGACCGACGTGCTGCCGAGCGAGAGCGGGAACATGCATCGCCAACAGATATCGGTGATCGGATTCACGAAATTGCCGTCGCAGGCGGCGTCGGCCGCGGCAGACTGGCTGTGACCCCAGAGCAACAGCCCGATGAGTGCGGTGAACAGCGCCCTCATGGCTGACCTCCCGCGTCATGCTCCGTCAGCAGCGGAGGGATAATCTCCACCTGCAGACGCTGGCCGCTCGGTGCCGCCGTCACCCGCGCCGGAACCTGGCTGATGCCAAATCGCGCGGTGAGTACCCCGTTTTGATCGAAGAAGATCCGGCTGTCGAGCGCCTCCGAGGTCTGCGGGATATTGCCGCGCACCAGAATAATGCGTGAAATCAGCGTGGCGGGCTTCTGGCGCCGGACCCACGCCAGCTGGTCGGGATCGTCGCCGTCGATAAAGAGCAGCGTCTGGTTAAAGGGCACCACCGCCAGCGGGTTAAACACCTGACCGGCGCGGGCAAAGACGTTGCCGTGCCCGTCGGCCAGATCCCTGTCCACCCGCACGCTCGGGTCAAACCAGCGCTTCTCATAGCGCACCGCGCGGGTAATGCCCGCCACCGGCGGCGGACGCTGGCTGTTGCGCTCCACGCGCGCCTTAAAGTCTCCCATCTTCTTATCCATCTCGCCGGACTGCTGCAGCGCCTGCAGGCGGGTTTCAATCACGGTCAGCATGTCCGGCTCGGCCACCGGCCACAGGTCGCCCCAGGTACCGAGGTCTGACGCTGAAGACGCGCTGCTGAGCAGCAGCAGGCTCAGGGCAAGGGCGCGCGTCACGTCCCCTCCTTCATCCGGCGGGCCACGTCTGTCTGGATTTCCCGCGTGATATCGGGCGCGCCCTGCACCACGGCGGGTGAAACCAGGATCAGGCCGCGGTGGCGAACCTGCCAGTCGCGCAGGCTGGCCTCCAGCGAGGCGTTGAACCGCTCCGAGAGCGCCTTCGTCTGGGCCTCATCGAGCGAGCGGCGGCTCGCGCTGTCAAAGAACGCATCCACCGTGGACTTCATGTTAAAGGAGGCTATCGCAGGTGCGCTGAGGCGTGAGGTCAGCCAGCTGACGCCCGCGCTGGCAGCCAGCGTGCCGGCAATCAGCGAGGCGGTGAGTAACGTGCGTTTTTTCATGCTGTTTTCTTCCCTTCGTGTTCTTCCAGCCAGCGCTCCAGCGAGGCCATCTCCGGCCCGGATTTTTTCCAGGCCAGCTCCCATACTGCGTCATGAATACCTGCCCCCTCCCGCCGGCGCTGCTGCACAAACTCGAAGTCGGGACCGTCCGAGGAGTACATGGCCCGGCTGAGCGGGTCGACGAACAGGCGGTGCCAGGACGTGAGGTGCTCAACCGAGAGCATGAAGCTGCTGAACCAGTTGTCCTTTGCGCTGCCGAAGCGGGCAATCATGTCGCGCTGCATCTGGGAATACTGGTCCGGATACAGCTGGTTGTACTTGGCGAACTCCTTGGCCGACTGCTTGAGGATAATTTTGTAGGAGGAGTTGCCCCAGGCGGCGCGCGCGGCGCTGGAGGCCGTGTCCGAGTCGAAGTCGACGATGTTCTGCGTGATGGTGATGTACGACCCGGTGTGGCGGCGCGCGGTGCGGTAGCCCTTCTCAATAAACGCCCCGACCTTGTTATTTTTGAAGTCCAGCAGGCGCCAGCCCTCATCGATAACGTTCAGCTTTTTCAGGCTGCGCGGCGTGCGGTACATGCGGTTCTCGATGTAGAGAATGAGCGAAAACATGACCGCCACCAGAAGGGACGGCCTGTCCTCCAGGCCGCCGAGTTCCAGCACCACCATCCGGGCGTCGTCCTTCAGGGACGGTTCGTCGGAGTTAAAGTAGCTGCCGTAGACGCCGTTGCGGGTGTACTGGGTCAGCAGCACCACCATCTCATCGAGGCGGCTGCGGATGGTCGGGGAGCCTGCATACTCCTCGCTGTCGCGGGCCATGACCAGGTAGTCGACCACGTCGTCGATGCGCGCCTGGTTTTTCTTCGTAAGCCACGTGGCCTTGACCGCCTTGAGCAGCAGGCCCTCGTGCACCTCGTCCAGGTTGCCGTTGGGGCTGGCCATCACCGACAGCTGGTCGCGCAGGCGCTCGGCCATCTCGTCGATGTTGTCGTCCGTAATGTTGGCAAACGGGTTGAACTTCAGGGTTTCGCCGTCGAGGTAGACCCCGCCCATGTTCTCGCACAGGGACTTGTAGCCGTCGCCCATGTCGAACACCACGGCGAAGCCGCCGGAGTCGATGACGCTGCGAATAAGAGGCTGGATAAGCCCGGTTTTACCCGCCCCCGAGGTGCCGCACACCGCCATGTTAAAGTTGGTGTTGCCCATGCCGCGGCTGAACAAATCGATAAACGCCAGCTGGTTGCGGTAGGTCGGCGCCAGCAGGCCGGAGGTGGCAAGCGGGCTGTCGGCGACCACGGGCCAGAGGTTGGCCACGTTAAAACTCTCCGCGCGCTGCACCACGCCGGACTCGCGCAGCTGTTTAAACAGGCCGCCGCCCGCCATGAACGGCAGCCCGGCCAGGTAGTTACGCATCTGGTTAAAGCGCGGGGAAATCAGCTCAAAGCCGTTCTTGCGAAAGCTGTTCAGCACGTCCTGCTCGACCTTCAGGGCAATCTCCTGGTCGTCTCGGCAGAAGACGGTCATGTTCAGGAAGTAGCTCACCAGCGAGGACTGGCCGGACGACAGGCGCTGGCGCAGATCGCCCCACTCCTTAGCCTCCTGCTCCACGCCCGGAAAGAATTTGGCGTAGCTGGTTTTGGACTTCTTCTCGAGATCCATAAACTTCAGGTTGGCCTCGTTCTGCGCCTTCACCTGGTCCTCCACGGACAGGATAAGCGTCATGATAAACGGGCAGGAGACGGACAGCTCCGGGTTCAGCAGGTTGCTGTAGTTGTCGGCCATGTTCCACAGAAAGGCTATCTCCGGGTTTTTGGTCAACTGAAAGTTCATGATGCGCGCGGTGCTGTTGCGCCCGTTCTCGCGCAGGCCCAGCGTCATGTGGTCGGCCTTTACCTTCAGGTCAAAGGTGTCGTCGACGCACTGGTAGTTCAGATCCTTAAGCGGGTCGAGCTCACGTTCGGTCGGGTAGAGCGCGTCCGGGTTGTGGTTAATCATTTCACCCGCAATGCGGATGAAGGCGTCCGCGTCCACGCTGCGGGTGGAAATCTGCGCCCCCTGCAGCGAGGCGCGGATGATTTTGACCTGGTTCTCCATCTCCATCACGCTGGCCTTGCTGCCGCGTTTACGGGGCACGCTGCAGGAGATATAGACGCGGTAGTTGCGCAGCGTCAGCGGCAGGTTGAGGTGGTCGGGAAGCGGGAAGCCCTCTTCGGCAGCCCGTAAATAATAGGCGCGCGTGATGGCGTTAAACCTTTCGGCCTCCTCTCCCGTCCATGACAACTCGCGCAGGCCATACTCGATATCGCGCCCCACCAGGTGGCTGGAGACGAGGTGAACGGCCACCGGCACTTCGCGCGGCAGCTTGGTACGAATGAGGTTTTCCAGCGACGAGACGATGGTCTCGTTGGCGCCGTTAATGGGCTGCGCCTCCAGAATAAAGCCCATCGTCTTCTCGTTCATGAAGAGGCCGGTCTCGGCGTCGTAGTCGCGGTACGGAAGCAGGCGGCTGAACTGCGGAAAGCGCATCTGGCCGAGAACGTCGTTGGCTTCAGAGGATTCATCGGGCATCTTCAGCGCCGTCAGCAGCGAGTTGACCGTGCGGGTGACGGAGTCCAGCGGATTACTCACGGTCATCCTCCTTTTTATTATCAGGCGTTTTTATCAATTCCGGCGCAGGAGCAGGACGGCTGGCGGGGATACCGTAGCGAAAACGCGCTGAGCGTATCTGACCGTACAGGCAGAAATACGGACGGCATCCCACAAGCAGCGCCGCCCCTGAAAACACAACGGCCATCACGACCCAAAGCACTTTCAGGTTTCCACGCCATAACTCATCAACACTGTTTTTTACAAAAGCGGCATAACCTGCAGCATCCGTGGAACGACAACGCTCTCCGTAAAGAGGCTCCCCAAGATTTGGACCACAGTGTCCGGGTATTCTGAATTCCCCGTGACTGACATACCGCGTTGAGGCTGCTATTTCGTCTGCCGCAACCTGGCCAGGCGTACTGTTATCCAGCCAGAAAAGCATGATAATCAGCAGCATCAGCGTGGCGGCAGGCCAGATAATCAGATACTGAAAGGCCCATGCCAGCCAGCGAAGGCAATACAGCAGGACGGACAGAAGCTTAAGCATCATTCCCGTTACCTCCGGGATTCAGCGGAAACCAGACGTTGCAGTTGTGTCTGATAGCCTCCGCCAGTCTCCCCCCTTCCTCTCCGCTATACAGCGCTTTAATCTGGCTGACGTCAGACCTCGCCAGGAAAACCCGGGTCATCTGCTGTTTTGTTTTCCCCGGACCACCGTTATTTCTGGTTGTCATGGCGGTCTCCCGAGCCGTTGTTATTTTTCTCAATGCGTTTGCACCCGCTGTCAGAACGCTGTCCTGACAGAAGCGCCTGTACCATCTGAGTGCAGAAAAGCGTCTTTCCGCTTCCCGTGCTGCCCACAACCATGAAATTTCCCTTTTCGTCAGTACTCACGCTCATCCCCACCTCTGATACTGTTTTGACTGAACCTCAAGCCACTGCTGGCAGGCCACGCATACCCGGACGCCGGGTACCGCCTCACGCCTTCCCTGCGGAATATCGTTTCCGCACGCCGCGCAGTAGGTCAGACCCTCTCCTGCAGTGCCTCCCCGCCCTCTGGCGGCCTGAATATGCAACTGGTTCAGCAGGTCCTCCTGCTCCTGTATCCTGTCGAGTTTGTCGACCATAAAGCCTCCTGCCTGTGCTGTCCGGACACGCTACCGCCCATCCCTTTTCACGTTTCAGGGCACGCGTGATAACGACAGATTGTTGATTTGAGAGAGGCCGCAACCTCATGCAGCGGCCAGAACGTCAGTTAACGCGGGGCTTGCCCCAGGCGGACGGTTTAACCACGAAGTACACGCGGCCCGGCTGGTGATACACGTCCTGCGTGTCGATATAGGGCGCTATCCACAGGCCTGCGGTCTTCTCCCCCACGCGCAGCGGGCGCGGGTCAACGATCGACTCGTGCGTCGGCTGCGGTGCCACGACGGGAGCCGCATTGTTCACGGGCTTCTGGTCAGCGGAGTGCGAAAACGGATTTGCAACGAAGTGCGCACCGGTCGACGGCGCGCTTTTTGACGCAACAGAAAGTGCCGGTTCCGGAGGCGGCGTCAGCGGCTGCGCGGAGACCGTGCGGAAGTTGCCTTCAGCCAGGCGTGGCAGCGCGGCCGCATCCGGCTTTACGGCACTGGCCTCAAGCCGTTTGGCCTTCTCGTTGGCCTGCTCGATGGTCATACAGGTGTCGGACGTGGTGGCATTACATTCAAAGTCGCTGGCCGTGCCGGCGCAGCCGGACAACATCAGAATGCCGACCAGGGAGAGTGCGAAAGGGAGAGTCCTGTTCATAAGCGGTTCCTTTGCGTGAGTTACTGAGAGCCGGAGCCCGGCATAAACTGGTTCGGATTAAGCTTGCCCAGCTGGTTCAGCATCTGATCGGTGCTGAAGCCATTGAGGTTGCCCTGCGGAAGGGAAGGCGGCACGGGGCTGCTGTCGGCAGACTCCGTTTTGTTCCCGTCTTTCTCCTGCGCCAGCTCCTCGATGGTTTTCAGCTGGAAGCCGTCCTGGAAGACGACGGTCACCTCATTGCCCGCCCCGATCGGGATAACCGGGTGATACTGCTCGGCGCGCTTGATGTAGTAGTCGCTGAGGGTCTGGGCTGCTTTTGATGCGCCGCCGCCGATACCCATCTTCATGACGTCGCCCGCGCCCAGCGAGGCGGTAGCGCCCAGCCCGACAGACGGCTGGGAGGCGCTCTGCACGCCCTGTCCGATACCGTCGACAAAGCCCGCGCCCCACGCCCAGCCCAGAATTTTGCCGTTTCGCATAACCACCTCACCCTTGATGCCGTTCTTGCCCATGAAGCTGACGTGCCCGGCAATCGGCTGGTCGATGGTGACGCCGTGCTTGAGGCAGCTGATGTTGCGCGTGCGCACGATGGCGCGCTCGCTGGACACGTCGCCCCAGGCCTCGAGTCCGATAAAGCAGCCGGTCAGGTCGTAGTTTTTGCTGTTGGGCATCTCAACGTGTCCGGTGATGCGAAGCTGCATCGGCACCGTGGACTCATTGCCGGTGACGGAGGCGTTGGCGTCAGCGCCCTCAATGAGCATGGATTTAGCGAAGCTGCCGGAAGGAATGTAAGGCAGCGACGGGCCCTTTTTTTCCTCGCGGACAAAGCTCTGACGGCGCAGCTGGTTAGGAACGGGAATGGACTGGTACGACACCTGTGGCGCCGGCGTCACGCCGTTGCCCGGATAGAATGCTGTCGGCGGCGGCACTGCGCCCGCCTGCGACTGCGGCGGGAAGGCCACAGGCTGAGGCTCCCCCTCGGGACCCGGTGCGGGTACCGGCGGCTGCGGCGCGGGTTCACCCGATGCGGTGACCGGCTTTACGCCCAGCGCGCTGACCTGCGAGGCGAGCGCCGCGTTATCCTGGTTGAGCTTGTCTATCTGGCGCTGGTAGTCCGACTGCCCCTTGCTGAGAAGGTCAAGCTCGCTGCGCATCTGTTCGTACTGTTTTTTCATGTCAGACGCGGTGGCCTGCATCTCCGTGGTGGCATGCTGCTGCACCTTTGCGTCAAAGGTGCTGTCGACCACGCCCGTCATGTCCGGGGCAGGTTCGCCTTCGCCCTGTGCGGGAGACGCGCTGTCGTAGCGGGCATCGGCCAGATACCAGCCGCCCCCGCCCACCACGCCGACGGTGGCCAGCACGATGCCCAGCCAGACAAACTGCTTGCGCTTCACAACGGCGTTAATACTGGCCACGGTTCGCCTCCCCGCTGCTGATGATGTACACCTGCATCGCACCGCCTGCCATCAGGCTGCGGGCCGGTTCGGCAAAGAGCACCGCGCGGATACCGCTTTGCCAGAAATCGCTCTCTGAAACGTGACGGGCAGAAGCGGTCCGGTTAGTGATGCGGTAGCGCACCACCTTCAGATGGTTGCCAATCCACACCCGCTCCGTGCTGGCCTGCAGGCCGGGCGGGGGCGTCAGCGTTTCGTGGGTAACGGGCAGCTCGTACCAGCCTTCGGGCAGGTTACCGCCCATCAGATGCTGGCTCAGGGAGACCAGGGTTGCCTCATACGGCGAGGACTCTTCCCAGCTCCGTGCCGCCTCTCCGGTACCGGAAAGCTCGCTCACCAGGCGCACCGTTCTGCCCGCCCCCTCGCGCGGTACGGCACGCACCGAGAAGTTCAGGCCGCGTTCGGTCTCAAGAATGAAGGTGAAGGGTTTCTTGTTCAGGGTGCTGACGATAACGCCGCCGCTGGCCGTCTGCTCCTGACGGGTCAGCTCGCCGTCGAGGCTGGTGAGGGCCGTCACGCGATCGCCTGCGACCATAAACAGATTCGGGTCCGTGTTGCTCAGCGCAATGCTGGCCTGACCGCCGTTGGCGAGCGGTACCACCGTTGCGTTCTGCGCCTGAGGCGCAGCGATACCGTGGCCGCAGACGAACAGCAGCAGCGCGGGCAGGCCGTGGCGCTTATTTTTTCTCATCGGTGATTTCTCCAAAATGACTGAGCCAGCTGATGCCGTCCTCGCGCTCAAACTTGATCACGTAATGCTTAAGGTCCGGATAGGGTTTTGAGTCGCCTATCCAGGTTTTCAGCTGGCCGCGCACGTCCACGCGGCTGCTGGCGGGATACACCTGCACGCTGGTCATGTAGAAAGCGGAGTTAACGTTGTTGTCCTTGATGCGCTTCGCATCCTCGGCAAGCTTGATTTTGAGGTCGTTCTGCGCGGCGGGACGCGCGTAGGTCAGCAGCTGCTCGTGCGACGCGTTGACGGTTTCCGGCGTCACGTTCAGGCGCAGGGCAATAAGTGAAAGCGCCATCTGCTGCAGGTAAGAGGCATCAGACTGGTTCTGCGACACCGCAAACGGCGCGTGAAACAGCATTGGCGTAACCACGGTTTTTTGTTCGTTCTGCAGGCGGTAATTATTTACGCCCTGAATAACGTTCGTGATGCTGCTCAGCAGCAGCAGCGTGCCCATCGAAATGAATCCGATGGCAATTACGCGCTGGGTACTGAGGCGTGCTCCATGTTCCATCTGTTCAGTTCCGTTTATTTAATCCACTGGCGGTAGCAGGAATCCGGGACGTCGTGAAATATTCCCCGCAGCAGCGCGGTCGGCATATACCAGTACACGAGGTCGCGCAGCCAGGAACTCCCCCGCCCTTTTTTGAGTTTCTTGATGGCGAGATACGCCAGCACCGCCGCGATAATTCCGGGGATGTAGTGCTGAGTCCAGAAACCCCAGCCGATACAGACGGCGGCCGGAATAAGCTCGTCCACGGGTAGGCCGAACCAGCGGCTCTGGTTGGTCAGCGTTTCAGGGAAGCGATATTTCTTGAGAGAGTCATCTGCCATATATGAAGTCCATATCTCGGCTGGCGGCGAAATAAGCCGCCAGCCGTTTTCAGGGCAAAGCAATCCCCTGAGCGCGATGCGCCCATAAATACGTTTTCAGGTATTAAATGGAGATCTGTGCTAACCCTTGCGGGCCATTAATATCCGGCTACTGCCATTCCGACGGTAATGAATACCGACAGAATGGCAAAGCCTGCGAGGAACTTCAGGTTCTTGGTGGTCATATACATGACGGCACCGACCAGCACCTCGGCGAGGATCACCCATTTGACGACGCTGGAATCCTTACCGAAGGTACCCTTCACGGTACTGTCGCCGCTGGCCATCAAATCACTACCCGAGGAGGAAGCCAGTACGGTTTCCGGGAAGAATGCCGCAACGGCAGCAACAGGCAGCGCAGTTTTCAGTGCCTTGAGAAAGCCCAGCTTGCTGAATTTCTTTTTAGACGGCGCCGGAGTTACGTCAATCATTACAGATACATCAGTCATTTCATTAGTCCTTTAACTAAACATATTTATTAGAAAATTCTTAAGTCATTCATCGTCATGTTTACTTAAATTATTGGGTATCACCTCCACCATTTCAGAGTTATAGAAATCAGGGTATTTAAGTAGGTGGTCACGAAGCCTCAGAAGTGCTTCCTGCGACTTTGAACGTCCACTTCTGTCCTTTGCCTTAAGGAGGCGAAGATCTGTATCAGGGTCAAGGTAAATTGACATAGTTATGGTTGGACCTCGAAGCCTTTGGCGTCTAATCATATTTATCCCTTTCATAAAAAGTCCCTGAATAGATCCTGCCACGGCAATTCCAATTTAAGCAATACCGAGATTTATACACTATTTATTTAACAAAAAATTAACATTGAGGATTTTCAAGATAATCTTTGTCATTTTATAGTGTGCATTTTCTTTGAGACAATAAAATCTAAACTCATCAAAATCGATGAATTTAGGTTTCAATTTGATTTTCACACTAGACATACGATTAGAAACAGCAGCATCCGAAATTCCCAACACTCTAGATATTGTATTCACGTGAAAACCCATAACATAAAAGCATAGAGTGATCATTTGCCTTGTAGTTAATTCGCTTAAAAAAGCATCCAAATCGAAATCTTCATTTTTTGAACCTTCTCGTATATTAAAAAGTGCTTTGTAGTCTGGGAAATAATTTATGAACCATATAGCGAACATATCACCATCAATATCTCGTGTTTCTACACGCAACTGATAATACTCTCCCTTGAAGCTAAAATTTCTACAGATTGCCGTACCGGGCCCCATTACAAAGGACTCAAGTTCTATGCTCGATAACTCAAGCTCAACTTCATCTTTATCAAAGCTAAAACCTATATATTCTTTCGAGGTGGGATGGAAGAAATCTTTGAATGCATCATTTTTATATATTACTTCACGGGATTGATTGCGGAGGCAGACAGGAAGTGGAGAACTGCTATAAAGCCCGTCTATGAACTTGATAGCACTATCAAGATCTATTGATTGACTTACTTGGGCAGGACTACTAGGATCGCGGGCACTCATAAAGCCTCCTTCGAAGGTTTTAGTGGGTAGCTGGTAGGGAGGGGGGCAATCCCTCCTTACCAGCGAATCGGCATAATACTGCCGGGTTAAATTTTAGTTAAGTCTCACTTAAAATATACCTTTCCCTTCATTTATTGTCACTAAAAAAACGCAGATCAAAACCCTTTTTTATTTAAGAAAAAAGTCAATCATCCTCGGATATTTCCAACTCCTCAGGAAAGAAGTTGTTAACAATCACCTGCACATCATCCCGAATGTTCTGCACCATGATTCTGAACTCAAATTTATCGTTCCCATCCAGGTGTGGACTCATGGATTCCATAGCCAGAATCTTGCTGGAAATAAACTGTGATTTCAGGACAGCCTCGAGAAGCGTTTTATTGAAGAGCATCTGATTGAACGGAGACTCCTTACGTTCCATCTGTGCCTCATACACCCTCAGCCCCAGTTCAACGAGCATTGATATAACGCTGGAGCTGCTCACATCTTCTTTTCTCGCTCCCTCTGCTCGTCGCTGTTCGACGATGGCGTTTATTTTATTGACCACGTCATCGCTTACGTATGCCTGTATCTTTGCCATAGCTCAGCTCCTTTTATTGTGCTGTGAAAACATATTATTTTGACTCTTAAATAGCCCCGCTTGCCCGACAAACTGCAGGCGAATCGCAGGCGATTCATCCAGTGGTTTTATGACGAATCGTCAGCGATTCACATGGCGGATTGCCGGCGAATCACCATTGCGTAACTTCATGAAAATAATATTGTGAATCGTATATGAATCGTTGATGAATCTCCAGAGATTCATACAGTAGTTGCAAGTGAATCTGATTTATAATTTAAAATAAATTATTTCACATTATTCAAACTCTAAGCTATTGAAGTGAATACCCAATCAGCAAAAAGTACGTTTTGCGTGGGGTGTGGTGATTTTGTGGTGAGGAGTGCATATTTGTTGAATACAGCATCGGGATGGATTAACGTATTTCCGGCATTATGCCCGGAGGAAAAATGAAACGGATCGTCACCTTTGTTATATCACTAATGCTGTCTGGTTCACTCAGTGCCGCAGACTGTTTTGATCTTGCGGGAAAGGATTACAGAATTGATCCGGATTTACTGCGCGCAATATCCTGGAATGAATCAAACTTTCGCACGGACGTTAAGGGATACAATCCTTTTTCGGGGTTCGGCTCCGGACTCATGCAGGTCGATTCCCAGCACTTCAGCGAACTGGCACGATATGGAATAAAACCGGAGCATCTGCTTACGGACCCGTGCATGAATATCTACACCGGTGCCTACTATCTTGCTATTGCATTCAGGAAGTGGGGGATAAGCTGGCAGGCGGTGGGTGCATATAATGCAGGTTTCAGGAAAACAGAGAAACAGGCGCAAAGAAGATATGAATACGCCAGAAAAATTGAGGCAACGTACAGGACTATCAAAGAGAGTAAAAAAACCAGCGCAATCGTTAAGTAAAAAAAAGGCTCATTTATGAGCCTTTTTTATCAAACCATTCAGTCTATCGCCTGCCAGATTAAGTGACGTTCGGGATGTTTAATGATGCTGATATAGTCCTTAAGCGCGTCCTGACGGGAAATTAACCCTTCACACAGACCTGTATACTCTGGTCCCATTTCCGACAATTTCCACGACAGTCCGTTCATAATCATCAGCGTGGCAATGATACCTGCAGCCTGAGCACTGACCTCTGCACTGAAATAGTTTCCCGCAATGTCCATTTTGTACAACTGGTGTCCGGATGGTGCAATAAACCCTGTTATAACCTGCGTGGTAATTATCGTGTGGGGTGCGATTTTTCCCTGTACACCTTCTGGTATCAGGTAATAATCCCAGTTTCCACCATCGTAATCGGAGCAGCGCCGTAACCAGTCCGCAGCCATGATGTCACCCGCTGGCGAACAAAATAGAAACGGAACAACCCTGAGCTTTCTTTCCGGCATTTCCACACGACAGCTTTCAGTAAATTCCGGATTAAACGGTTCGGCTGATTCACTAGTGGCGGTGTTGACCTTTTTCGTGCGCATTTTATTTTTCTCCCTGTCTGAATTAAGAACTGTTCGACTTCATCACTGAGCGGCAACGGGCAATGAGCAACCATCAATTTTTAAATCCAGGGGCGCGAAGCGTTTATTTACCCCTGTATTTAAAAAGGGACTGTTGCTATAAGCAGCCCTCCGCGAACTGATGAAGACGGACGGTTTCAGACGGCAAAATGCGCACGCCCGGAATGAAGATTTGCCGGCAGCAAAGCATCATTCCGGTCATTAAAGTGATGGAAATGTGATTTACATCACGGTTTAAGCGGCGTGTCCTGATGGGACACTGCAAGCGCAGATGTTGCCTTTAGCCATCAGACCGTAGCGAAGCCCGAAACCCGAAGGGGTTCGGCGGAGACTGACAGGTGCGTCAGCAGCTGTCTGGCGTAGTCGGGCTCGACGACCCGGCCGGAACGGACGGGGAGCCGAAGGTGGCCATGGTTCTGCCTTTTTTGCCCTTAAGGACATACAGCAGAAGAAAGAGCACAGAGAAGAACAGCAGCCAGAACACCAGGTATATGAGATACCGGACAGACCAGGGTGTGTTTAACTTTAAAAACGACACACGCAGAACGGAGAGGGGCGGCGCGTCAGCGCGGCCCTTTTCGTTCGCCCCGCAGGGGCGTGAAGTTTTTCGCGGCGCAAAAGGCAGTGTTATCCCCTGCCCTGCCTGTCTGTTAAGCGGCCTCCCCCAGTCCCTGCAAAAATTTCCGCATTGCTTTCATACGGCGCTGATCGTCAAGTCGCTTCTCAAAGTTGTTGATGTAGTACACGGGCGTATATCGCACCCTGTTAAGCTGCATCGTGAGCGTATTGCCCGTGACCACCTCGGCGGGAATACCCAGCAGGGAAAGCTGAATGAAGGCCATATCAGCCGCGATCGGGTCGATATCGATGCAGCTACCGAACATCTGCTCAGAGGGGTTGTAGCCCGCCTCAAGCAGTATCTCCGCATACGCTACAATCATCCCCGCCGCGCCGCTTGCCGGATCGCTCACCGTCACGAACCCTTCACGGCGTATCGTTTCGTCAATATCCGGCATCAGCAGCTTCGCCATCAGAGACTGGACGTTGTACGGCGTGAAATACTGCCCGTTCCGGTCGTCGCCCAGCTCAAGCTCCATGAAGATCGCGCCCAGAAAGTCGTGGAATTTCGCCTCCAGCGCGCAGACCATCAGGCCGAAAAGCGTATGCAGATTGCTGATATCGCTCTCGCCGTACTTCGCGCAGATTTCACGGCTGCGCTCTATGTTCTCCGGCGTTCTTATCCGCGCCATATCCAGTTCACTGGCCGCCAGCGTGATAAAGTCGCTGAAGACCTCCCAGCGGCGCAGGTTGCGGGCGGTATCCCTGAACACGCTGATAAACTGGCGGCGGGCGTCCTCAATGGTCATCATCCGTTGTGGCATCGCCTGCGCGTTCACGGCGGGCAGCGCGGGCTTAACGGGAATGACGGGTGCGGCCTCTTTCGCCTGGTCAAAGAAGCTGGCAAAACTGAGTTGAGACATCGTTCCTCCTCCTAAAATGCCGCCCCTGCGGGGCGGCTCCTCCGTCAGTTACATGCCCGCGTCAGTTCGAGCGTGCGTAACACCTGCCCC
The DNA here is from genome assembly GCF_003594935.2 of Enterobacter huaxiensis. NCBI lineage: Bacteria > Pseudomonadati > Pseudomonadota > Gammaproteobacteria > Enterobacterales > Enterobacteriaceae > Enterobacter > Enterobacter huaxiensis. The sequence goes on from NZ_CP043343.1 coordinate 22,049, forward strand.
CACTCGCTCCCGCGCATGGCAGGAATACGAACGGCGCGCCCCTTTTTGCGGCACTTCGCGATATGACGCCCCAGCGCCCGCATTTCGGTACTGAGTGCCTCCGGTGCTATCTCGGCGCGCTTGATCCGCACCTGCCTTTTCACGGGCTGATTTTCTGCCGCGCAGATCTGGACATACAGGGCGGTCGATGTGACAATCGACGCTCTACTGAAATGATTCATACATGTTTCCTTTTAGTTGAGGCCGGGTTCATCGTTTAGCGGCGTGGAATCCGGCGGGATATGGCAGACGAAAGTCTGCCTTTTTCATTTCTGGCCTGTGGTTTTCGGGCTGAACACCTCCTTAACCTTGCGCACAATGTCGGCGTGGTTCGTGTTGCTGTAGTCCTGCATGCGGAAATAGCGGCGACCGCAGCGCACATAGATTTCCGTGACGTTCCCGCAGATCATCTCCTGAAGCATGAAGGTTTCCGTGTCCTGCGCCGTGTTGCACTGCCAGTTCATTGGGTACATGCGCCCTGCCGCCTCGTGAAACGCGGTCACGTCAATTTCAACGGGCGCGGTCACGTATGACTTTTCGCGGCTCAGCCAGTACGCGCGCTCGGCCTCGCTGGTCGCGTGAAAACCCGCTTCGGCGCTGGATTCGGTCAGATGTAAATGCATGGTGTAGCTCCTTCTGGTTAGTGGCGGTTATGTGTCGCCGTGGTGGTTATTAGTCGAATGTGATGCCGGAAAAATGCGCCATCAGGTACAGCATGTCGGTAATAACGTCTACCTGCTCCTGAATCGCTGGCGTGGCTTTCAGGATGCGCGTTACTGCCGCTCTGAGTTCACTCATGTAGCGGACAGCAGACTCGGCCAGCGCCGTTTTATCGGCGCTACTTTGATACTTAAGCAGGGCTTTACTGACGCGGTTTTGCAGGGTTTTAAACTCGCTGAGGGCGCTTTTCTCCCACTCGTCGAAGCTGGACGTGCTGTTATTGCTGGTCATGGTGTTTCTCCGTTGTCGCTGGCGGCATTCCCTGCCGCCGTGGGTGTTAACGTCGCCGCGCTCACTCTGCGAGCATGGCGTATTCAAAGGTCATGCATTTTTTCAGGCTCTGGTTCGCATACGCCCATGCAGCCAGCCCCGTATCACCATAAAGGCGCTCGGCGTGGGCTTTTGCCTCAAGCCACGGCTGGACGATGCGGAATGACAGGAGCGGCTTATCGCGCATCCAGTCCAGGACACCCTCGTACCAGACGTTTTTGCTCATGGCGCACAGGATGTTGCAGACCTCTTCCGCCTCGTCGCTCTCTGAAAGCTGCAGGTTCCACACCTGGCAAAGCTCAAGCAGGTAAGTGCGCTGTTCTGCGATAACGCAGGCCTGACGAATTTTTGGGTTTAGACCCCATCTTCCGGTAGATTCTGAAGCGGCGGTTTTGACGTTTTGTGTGTGCATCCTGGTTTTCTCCTTGTCTGGTGATGTTTCCATCTCCCGGTGAGTTCTTCGCGGCAGGGGCAGAGGAGCAACGGCGACAGGGAGCAGCGCAAGGGGCGGCGACGGAAAGTTTTTGCCTGCAAAAAGTTTATGGCGGCGTGCATTTCACCCCTTGCGGTGTGACCAGCCGGTGCTACGACTACGCCCTCCGCGCAGAACCCACGGGAGGTGGTTCGCCGGAGGGCGGGAGGATGCACACACGCCGGAACGTGAATCGCCGCTGGCGAATCGCGGGCCGGACAGTGGAGCACCGGTGGTTTACCGCCGGTGCGGTGAAGGCGGCCTGACCGGAACGGTCGGAGCAAGCCGTGGTGTTGACGTCAGCCATCAGACCGTAGCGCAGCCCGAAACCCGAAGGGGTTCGGCGGAGACTGGCAGGTGCGCCAGCAGCTGTCTGGCGTAGTGGGGCTGACGACCCGGCCGGAACGGACGGAGAGCCGAAGGGTAGCCATATGTCTTGCCGATTAGCCTTTGCGACCGGAAAAAGCAGGCAGCAATATTCCAAGCAAACAGAGCCGGAGAGTGGGGCAGAAGCAGAAGCAGAATAAAAAAAAGCCGCTATGGGAAGCGGCCACACAATAGTGTGAGTTCATATTCGTTATAAAGTTCATTCCGAAGCGAAGTGTACGCGACAATTTTGAAATGAAAAGAATATATCGGGAAAACATAGGTTTTCATGTCGAGCAGCATAACCTGAATAAGATGAATCGGGCTGATAGCGCGTCAGCGCTACAGCCCTTCTTCAAGTCAAACAGAGTCTTGCCTGAGTTCATTAGTGCGGTCGCGGAACAGAGGATTCAGAGACCTCTGTTTGCTTCAGGGAGTATGCGCCGCATGGAAACAAACCGACCCGAACGCTGCGCATACTATATCCCTGAAAGCGGTAATGATTTTATCCGAAAAGCTTGTGTGCAGAAAGACCCGTTATACCGTTAGCCTGCTTCAGCCTGCCAGCGGTACAGACAGCTTGGGGAGAGCTTCAGCTCATCAGCAATTTCGCGCACCGTTTCAGCCGTTTCGACACGGGTCTTCATTCTGCGCACCGCCTCCCGTTTGAGGTCTCCGCTGACCCTTTTTATAGCAGGGGATGTTTCCCAAATCCGGTGTGTGGTCGCCGTTCGGGAGGACGACTTTTTTTTCAGCGCTGAGGGCCTGCCCCGATCTTTTACCCTGGCATACCCCTCAGCCATCATCCTGACCTGCAGGTCAGGATCAAGCTCGCCGCTCCCGATACGTCTTAGGACATTTTCCTGACATTTCGCTGAGTGTTCGGCACTGGCAAGCGGGACATGTTTTGCTATACCCCAGCGCTCGCGATATTCGCTCACTGGCATCTCATGCGCCATACGCAGATGTGGCGCCAGAAAGGAAAATGCCCTGCCGCACTCCCTGCAGACAATTTTTCCATCCCTTTCTGTCTCAGTCGCCATCTCCCGCCTCCTCAAACCCCAGCACTTCCCGCATTACCTTCACGCTCTGTCTTCCCCCCTCGCTCACGCTGGCCTTGTACATCTGTCCGGTTATGCCCTGAAGCCTGTTCCCGTCATCGGTATACAGCCGCACATCCAGACGACAAAAGATTCTCCTGTTTCGGGCATGACGGAAGACGGTGTCCGTTTCTTTTCTGTCGAATTTTCTACTGCCCAGCGTCATGATACCTCCTCGCTGCCATCGCGCCATCCAGCCCAAGTCTAAATCTGTTCCTTAAGGGTGATGATATGCTCCCCGATCTTCCCTACAAGCCGCTTGCTTTCCGTTTCCAGCCAGCCGCTGAGTCCGTCCCACTCGCAGGGCATATCCGTAAACCTCGCACATACCGTTCGCAGGCGATTTCTCTGGCTGCGGGCGAGCTTCAGCTCTGTTTTCCGTGGATTATTCCTCACGGGCGCACCTCCGCGAAACATAGCTTGTTTGGCACCATCCAGCGCTCCAGCTGACGTACGGGAACGGGCGCCTCCTCCGTCAGCAGCCTGGCCCCGTACACCACGTTCCAGAGCGGCTCACCCTTAAATTCATCACGCCCCAGCGTCGCCAGGGAGGGGAAACGCCCGCTCCAGCGCCAGAACATTGCCTCAAGGTCGAACTGTCCCAGCCCGGAATGGGACCAGCGGGAGCTCCAGCTGCCGACCGTCTCCGGGGTATGAAAGGCCAGCTCGATTTCGGCCTGCCCCGCCAGCGCCTGGTACGCCCGTTCACGCAGGCACAGTTCCTCGCGGCGCTGGCGGGTGTATTTTTCGGCCTGCATCGCCTCCTGTCGGCGGCTGCGTTCGGTATGCCTGAAGCTTTCCTCCGGAAAGAGCTGCTCGCCGGCGTTAACGGGCAGCGGCAGCCAGCAGCAGGTTCCCCGCAGCTCCTGCGCGCTCAGCACCGGCGCGAACAGGCGTATTTCCCTGAGAGTGACGCGTTTGCGACCGGTCAGGCGGCGGAAAAAGGCGCTGGCATACGGAAACGCCGTGGACGCCGCGCGAGCGCCTGCGCTCAACTTCGGCAATGGCCTCCATCGCGGCGCGTCGCGCAGGACAGAAGGGCACCAGGGAGAGATGTGAAGGGATCATGCCGCGCCCTCCGATGACAGAATGCTGATGATGCTGGCCTGAGAATAGCCTTCCGCATCGAGACGCGCCGTCAGGCAGAGGGTGTGACTGACAAGCTCAGTCTGGTAACCCTTCAGGGTGCGCACCACGGAGAACGGGCGACCGCGGCTCCACGTCCAGCCCTCCCGCTGCTGAATGTCCTGCGCGATTTGCTCCAGCTTTTCCTGTACCAGACGCTCGACCAGCACGCTGTCAGCCGTGCCGTCGCCCTCTTCCTGGCTGAACAGATCTTCACGCAGATACCCTCCTGCAGCCTCGTAGGCCTCGCGCCCGATGAACCGGAATAGCGTTGTCGGTACGCATCTCGGTGTCGGTGACGGCACGTTTAATCAGGTGCGCGGGTGCGTTTGACCAGCTGGCCTTCACGCTCTCAAGGATTTCGGCCTGACGGGCATGATCGTCCTCGAGGCAGAGCGCCTGACACTGCTCAACGGTCAGTTCGTCCTGCGCGAGCTTCTCCATTAGGGACGGGGCGAGGTTTGCCAGCTTTAGCATGACAGCCTGCCCGGACGTTAGGTAAAAAAATACCGGGCAAGCCCGGCAAACATGCAAACGCTTCAACAAATTTTTATTTATCTACAATCTCGGAGGATACTAGTTGTATTCTAAACTATAGCCATACATAGAATAAGACTTATTTAATGGTAGAATTCTGATTTTGTTGGAGCCTGATGGCTCACTTCGGCTTACCGCTGGCTTCAGCCATTTCAACATATATCGGATCGTTTGCGTAAGGCAGCGGAGCACTGAGTATGCGGTAGTGCCGGACTCGCTCCATAAAATATTCTCTGAGATGCTCCGGCTGCTCTCTGGACACAACCTCAGCTACAACCGGCTGGTTCAAACGTTCCTTGTATGCCACTCCAGAAGCCACCAGGTTCACGGCGACTTTGTCCTGCTCTTCTTTTGATTTGGCTGCAATGTTGAACTGAGACACTGAAAACTCCGAAGGAGAAGGAAAGAGTGTTCAGTGTACGCCCTTAGAGCACAGGGGCAACGGACACAGAGCGGCGCGAAGCGCGGCGCATGTCCTTGCCCCGCAGGCGCGAGCCTGCCAAGTTTTACGCGCGGGCTGACAGGCGGCATCACCGCCTGCCGGAGTATCACACTCCCTTTCCACCATGCAGGATGAAGTGTCCGCCGATATACACCGCACACTGACAGGTCATGTAGTAGCAGATTTCATCAACCACCTGCGCGGTGGTCAGCTCCCGCTGGCCGGAATCACGACAGCGGGCATTAATGAGCGCTTTATAATGGCGCAGGATGTCGCGCGTCTGTGGGTCGAGTTTCATGGATATCTCCCGACAGGCAGGGTCCCCCAGCCAACTTGCTTATTACGCAGTGGTGTTTGTTCTGCATCAAAGATGAGGAATATAGCCTGAATAGTGGCCTGAGGATCACCAAATCCAGTTGTGAACCCTGCTCAAAAACCTGCTGACGCAGTCCGGCATACGCATACATACCTTCAGCAATTTTCAGCGATGACGGACCTGAGAAGTTTGTAGCATACGCGCCAGGTTCCCCAGCAAAGTACGTTTCTGCCCTATACTAATAATCCCCTTTTGAGCCGAGTAACGGCGGAAATTGGACGGTGCCCGGCAATGGAAACCCCTATAAAGGAAATCGCGGAAAAATTCGGATACACCGTCAGAACGGTCAATCGTCGCAGCTACCAGCTGCTGGGCATGTCACTCGGTGACTGGCGCCAGCGTCTGCGTGTCGTCAAAGCCATCGACCTTTTAGAGCAGGGCGAGAAAGTGGAAGTGGAAGTGCAAGTGGTAGCGTATACCGTCGGCTATAGAAGCGCCTCCGCGTTTATTTCTATGTTCCATAGAATGACAGGCAGAACCCACGGCAGTATTTGTACTCGCCATCGGCAGAGCGAAGATCCCCAAGAACATTAATTCAATAGCAATAGCAATAGCAATAGCTGCAGGATGCCAACGCCAGGCCTGTAGCCTGACATTTTTAAGCACTACACACTCTACTCTTTTTATTTTCCTTTTTTTGTTCGAACATTTTTATATCAGCTTCAGCTATCGCATCAGAAATTTTGGTCGAAACGTACGAGACGCCGTAGCTGACTGAAAGCTGAACTTGTTCATAACCTAAAATTAGAGGGTTTCTCTTGATATCAGAGGAGATCCTTTCAGCCATTAATACGGCCTGTCTGCTGCCATGTTTTATCACAACGACAAATTCATCACCGCCATATCTCAGGACGATATCCTTCTCTCTGACATTATTGATGATGATCTGCACGATCTGCTTCAGCGCCCTGTCACCAGCATCATGCCCATAGCTGTCATTTATTTCTTTGAATTCATTGCAATCGAATAAAATAATAAAAGCATAATCATCAGAATTTAAATTCTCAAGTACGCGTCGGTTATATACCCCGGTGAGCGCATCTGTAAAAATCCTTGTATGATGATAGTCATTTTGTTTTTTATGCAAAATGAAAACAATGATATCAACCAAAATAATCATAATGCAAAAGATAATGAACGCATGATTATTTAAGGCGAGGGAAACAATATCAACGCCGCCGATAATGACGTAATGCTTCGATGTTTGAGTTTCGTTTTTAAGCAATGCATTTTCACAACTGCCATAAAAACAGTACCCCTCACCAGTTTCATCAAAACGTAGATATAATGATACCCACTTTTTCCCGTCTACAAACTTACGAGCAAGTTTGTTATTCAATGATCGACTGATATCGGCGTAGACGTACCCCATAAACCGTCCACTTCGTAGATCGAAAAATGGACTGTACATCGTATCCTCTAACTCACCGGTTAAAGAATCAGCATAGATACCCGTAACGCTGTTTAGTCTATCATTTGCGTTCCAGTTTAACAATCGGGAATAAAACCCGTGATCTGGTTCTTTTCTGGTATATAATTCTTTCTCTTTAACGATATGAGAAAAAATCGCATGTTGAAAAGGTTTGGTGTCAGCATCAAAAAAATATAACACTCCCGCTGAAGGGGAGATCAAATATTTATTTTTAAGATATATAGGTTTTACATTTTTTTCAATAATGCGTATCCCTGCCAGCAAGTCATTCACTCCCTCTTTACTTTCATTAATGCGAATCAGTTTCCCTGCGATCGCATGATTGCTAGTGGTAGCATAATCTTTATAGGTTAACGTTGTGCTTAGGGATAATGCAATCTCTTCATTCTGGGTAAATTCAAGATCGTAAAAATTTTTTATTTCGGAAGTGACCAATTCAATATAATTCAATTCTTTAAATGAGATAACAGTAAGAAATGAAAGACATAGCACAAATGATGTTACAACAATGATAATTAACACACTTATTTTGGATTTATTATTTATTAAACTCATGGGCACATACCGCTTGCAATCTCGTTCCTTAACGCCCCTATTCCCCCTGGTTTATGGTAATAATAGCCTTGCTGTAGAATAATCCCCTTAGAGTCCAAGTACATAGCAGTATCTTTATTCTCGATACACTCGGCTATAATCGCGCTTCTTGATATCAACGCTTCTATCGAGTGTACCAAACGCTCGAAGATCTGTGGCTCTGAATATATTTTATGGTTTATCTTGATGTAGTCTAAGTAGGGGGCCATCAGCACGTAGCGTTCAAGGTTCGAAAAGTCGCAGCCGAAATCATCCATTGCCACGCGGAACCCTGAAAGCTTCAAATCAGTGAGATTATTCACTACGCCCACATTAGATGTGAAGGGTGTATATTCTGTCACTTCAAGAATAATGTTTGATGGTTTTATTTTTTTTTCATGAACTGAATGACAAAACCAGCTGATAAATATAGCATCAGAAAGGCTTTCAGGATGAACGTTGATCGTTAAATTCTCAATATTCAAATCATTAACAACGTTAAGAATATTTTTAACCATTGCTTTATCAAATGCTATCTGATGTCCATTCTTTTGTACATCATTAAGGAGTGCAGCAGGGCTGTACAGCCTGTCATTTTTCCTTTCCCGGCAAAGAAATTCTCCTCCCCATCGTTTCTTATTTGAATAAATGCCCTGTAGGACGATATCAATTCGCCCAGTATATATATCTTCTTGCATATTAAATTCTGCCGGATTGGAAATGGTATATTAAAAAATAGGATCGTTTTATTGAAATGAGAAAAAATCAGTATCAAGCTGGTGTAATGACCTAATGCCATTAATCGGTAGGAAAAATATCATGCCTGCTGAAGACAGGCATGAACAGCCATTAGCCTTCCGGCATCGCTGAGGAGTGGTGTGATGAGATTTTCCATTCTTTCCCATCAAACGTATAAGTAAACGTGTAACGGGCGGTCACTTCAGACTTGTCAGCAAACGTAAACTTATAGACACCACTGTCTATTGCTTTATTACAGCCAAGGCGAATGGTGCGGCTTTCAATTTTGCCGGTTGGTTTCTTCGCGAGGAAATGTTTGAAATAGTCGACACGCTCAGCGTCAGTCAATCGCACTTTATTCGACACTGTCGGTAACAGTACTGCATCACTCACGTAATTCTCAGAGACCTTTTTGGCATCTCCTGTTTTAAGCGAGTTATTCCAGTTGTCAAATAAAGCTTCGATCTGAGCATTCGTCACTTTTACACAGGTCATTTCCGACTGTGCAAATGCTTGCGTTGACAGTAATGCGATTGATGCGGCCAGAATTAATTTTTTCATTGTCATGTGTACTCTATTAGTTATATTCAGAAGTTATTTTGAATTGCTGCAATTAAATAAACCCTAAACATAACCCACTTAATATTGTTTTAATGTTATAGAATTTAACATATGAAAAACACCAACCTGAAATGCCGTATAAAATGGTAACATATACCGATCATAAGTTGATAAAACACTTATGATGACTTTCTAATATTTATATTATTTTACAGATAACACACGGCGGGTATAGACACAATAAAAGTCCTTTATCTCAGCATCGCTAAAAACACCCTACCGACATAGCCCCGTGCCTCTGAGTATAGGCTTGCATGGTGGGACAAACACATTGAGGAGCCCTGGCACAATCAATGCCTACGAGAGAAGTGCTGAAGCCAGGAAAGCCTGTATCAGACATCATGCTACCGTCTGCAAGGGCTGCGGATTCGATTTCGAAAAATTCTACGGAGACCTGAGCAAGGACTTAATCCACGTCCACCATATCACCCCCCTTAAAAGAGCTATAAAATAAACCCGGTCAGGTATATGGTTCTGCTATGCCCGAACTGCCACGCAATGGTGCACAGATCGAATGAATCCAGACCATTGTCCGTCGATGAGTTGCACAGCATAATCGATGAAGCCAAAAACAGGCCGGTGCTATCGGCTAGTTATCGTTTAACATTCATCAGGGATGCTTAAGAATTGATAAACAGGGATAAGACCGGTCATCTGGCATAGTGCGCACTTGTCGCGCTGCAGCTGGCCCGTCAGGACGGGCTGATTAACTCAGAATCGCAGGAAAATCTTTTCATTACGCGCTGGTTTGCTCTGACTAAAAAGCAGCGTCGTTTCTCGCGTGACCTGGCCACTGATATTGACTGGATACTGAATCAGGAACGATCACTGGATATACGCGCCCGCCTCAAGCAAAAGCTGGACTACATCTGGCGCAGCTGCACCGGCGAACTGCTGGAGCAGAATGATATGTTCCGGCTGGAACTGGCAACTCAGCATGGCTGGATCTACCACGTCCTTATCGACATAGACTGGAGAGGCCGGAACCGAATTCAGCCCTCAGCATCAGTAAACAGCATCTGCCTTCTGAAAAGCGCCCTGGACATCGCTTTCAGTGAAGACGGGAAACAAATATTACCGGTGCCGGCCAGAATTAGCGGGCAGGTTGAAGCGCTCAATGAATTGCTTAAAAACGGTGACTGGATAGTCCTTTCTGACGGAGATGCCTCCCTGCCCCACCAGTATTTGCTAATGACCGGACAGGAAGTGCCAGATAAGGGGGAATTAGTGTCAGATCTTCGCCAAGTCGTCTTCAGACAGACCTGTCATTTTCATCACGTAGCGCACAGCACATACCTTTTGCTCCCCACCTCGACATCAGACATGCGATGAGCTGTTACGTAACAGAGAATGAACCCAGCATCACGACAGAGAGATTATCTGGAAACGGAACCATGCCCAGGCTTTGAACTAGTCTGGCCAGGTCTTCGCTGTTTGACACATTGTAGAGATGGCTGTCATCTACCTGACTCCATAATCCATCAGAACAGAGGATCATTGATTCGTTTTTTAATAATGGGCGGGTTTGCCACTCCAGACGATGTTTCAACCCGGAGCCAGTATGTCGCATCAATCTGTTCCTGTACGGATGATACCGGAGTTGCTCTGACGGACAATCCCCTCGCAGGACTGCCAGTTGTGCGACAGAATGATCCAGTTGTTCATCCCGTAATCCTTGCGAGCAGTAGTGATATTCAGTTCTGAGCATTCTGCCACCCTGATACCTGCGACCAGGGCAGCGATCGGTAAAATGTCTCCAGCCGATCATAGGCACGTTCAAAATCTGGGAGATCTCCCTCGATTTCATCCCGTAGACGGGCATATTCACGAAATGAGCGCTCCCTGATATCTGGAAGGCTGAGCGTTTCAGGGTTCACTGTACCTGCAGGCAATCTTTCTGCAGATTTGTCCAGCAGGATGGTCAGGATGGTGTGGCATTCTTTCTCGTCCGGCGTCACAACATCCATCAGAAAATTCAGGTCATAGATATCCTGACGCCGGGACCGGTTGCGTTCCACCTGCTGAATAACCGAACGGATTTTTTCCGCAACAAGGTCAGTAAAACTGTATGCCTGTAACTCTTCTTCATTCGTCAGGCTGATGTGATCCATTTCGAAACTGATCTTGACCCGCCATCTCTGGACAGCTTTTGTATCTTAAGTTAACGATGCGCGCTGTGCGTGTGGTTTTCATTGTAATGCGTGAACGCTGCTGCAGGTTTCGCAGGGCTGTTCTCACATCCGGTTTTGGCATGAACGCGATATAGTCTTCCTTCATCGTCTTCACGAACCGTTCAGCCATGCCATTACTCTGTGGGCTGCTCACCGCTATTGTGCAGGGCTCCAGATTCAGCTCTCTCGCGAACCTCCGCGTTTCATGCGCGGTATACGCTGAACCGTTGTCCGTCAGCCACTGTACCGCTGTGGTCGGCAATCTGTCACCGAAGCGCTTTTCCACCGATCTCAGCATCACATCCTGCACCGTCGAACTGTCGTAGCCTCCCGTGCTCGCCGCCCAGTCTATGGCTTCTCTGTCGCAGAAGTCCAGCGCGAACGTGACCCGCAGTTTTTCACCGTTGTCGCAGCCGAACTCGAAGCCATCTGAGCACCAGCGCATATCACTTTCTGCCACCGCGATCTAGCCCTTATGCTCACGCTTCGCCCGCTCTGTTTTGTCATTCAATATCAGCAGGTTATGCTCACTCATGATCCTGTAAAGTCGTTTGGCATTGACCACCGGCAGCCCCTCTGTGCGACGTTGTTTACGCAGGATACCCCACACACCCCCGATAGCCGTAGCTGGGCATATCGCTGATGATGTCAAGGATCTCCTACAGTATTTCAGCATCTGCTGTTGCATTACGCCGGTTACAGCGCCCGTCTTGCCAGTCGGCAGCACGGTTAATCCGTAGTGACAGCTGCGCACGCGACACGCCCATGGTTCTGCTTACCAGGGCTATTCACCGCCCTTTGGCAACAAGGGCGCGTGCGCTATCCATTTTCGCGACTGACCGTACTCCACCGCTTCTTTCAGGATCTCAACTTCCATCGTCTTCTTACCCAGAAGCCGCTGGAGCTCACGAACCTGTTTCAGTGCCGCTGTGAGTTCAGATGCGGGAACGACTTCCTCTCCGGCCGCAACGGCGGTGAGGCTGCCTTCCAGATACAGCTTCTTCCACTTAAACAGCAGGCTGGGCTGAAAACCGTGCAGGCGGGCGACATGGGAGACATTCATGCCCGGCTCCATCGTCTGCTGGATAATGGCGATCTTCTCCTGAGGAGTTTTATGTTTACGGACTTCTTACCTTAACAGGATCCCGGTCATCTCAAAATTGGCGTTAGTGTTAGACATATATTCAAGCCTATCTCTTATCTGGAGATACAGCTACTGTCTGGTGTTTCAGGCGGATAAATCACATGGTAAGGAAGGGAGAAAAGTGGGATGCTTCGTTCAGATAAAAAATAATCCACTGAGTCGAATAGATTACATCAGGAACCTTATCAGTGAACCTGACGAGTCTTGTATCCAATATAAGATGAGTAAAGTCCGCTAAGTGCCAGAAGCGGACCTGTTTGAATAGCCTGGAACGATAGTACCCGTCAGTCTGGAGACTTCTCAGCCTGCTTTGTTGTCATTGTCATACCGCACGAATTACTCATTCATCACTCTTTAACTGATTAAAAGTTTGTTATATGGTTTTATCTAGTGCACTATATAATCATCTACAAGATAACGGATTGGCATATGAGCATGCAGTCACGACAGGAAATAGGGACACAACTTTCGTTTGCCCTCTATGGTGCGGCGAGCCGCATGAACCGGTTACATAAGCCGTTGCTGGACCCGCTGGGGCTAACCTTTCCCCAGTATCTGGTCATGCTGGAGTTGTTTAACGGAACCCCACGCACCGTGGGTGATATCGGGAATAAGCTCGGCATGGATACCGGCACCATTACCCCCCTTCTCAAACGGCTTGAGGCTGCCGGACGCATAGTTCGCATGCGGGATCGCGCTGACGAAAGGCGAGTCCTCATTACTCTTACGGATGACGGGCTCGCTTTGCAAAGCGAGCTGTGGCACGTAACCGAAAAAATCAAATCAGCCTGTCAGTTATCGGATGCGAAGCTCGAGGAGTTACGAGATACCCTCAATAACTTTGCCCATCCCGCTGATAACTGATCATCCTCCACTCAGACAAAAGGTACTGGTATGAAAATAGGCATTATTGGCGCTGGAAACATTGGTGCGACTCTGGCACATAAGCTCTCTGTGCAGGGCCATGAGGTCAAACTGGCTAACTCAAGGGGACCGGAAACAATTGCAGAGATTGCGCGAAGAGCTGGGGCGCTGGCGGTTGAGCGTCAGGAAGCCGTACGAGATGTGGATGTCATCATCCTCTCTACGCCCTTTGATAAGCATGCTGAACTGGCTGAACTCTTGCGTGATGTTCCGGAGAGCGTGATCGTCATTGATACGTCTAACTACTATCCCTTCCGCGACGGGGACATTGAAGAGATCCGTGAAGGCAAACCTGAAAGCGTGTATGCCAGTGAAATAGTCAAACGCCCTCTTGTCAAAGCCTGGAACGCTGTTCTGGCGGAGACGCTTAAAGATAAAGGGCTGGTTGCCGGTTCACCCTCACGTATCGCTATTCCGGTTGCCGGCGACAGTACGGTAGCAAAATCTGTTGCACTAGAACTGGTCAGTCAGACCGGTTTCGATGCAGTTGATGCCGGTACGCTTAGCGAATCATGGCGGCAACAGCCCGGCACGCCAGCCTACTGTACTGAGCTAAAAACCGGAGAGCTTGAAGCAGCCCTTAAGGCAGCGGATAAAACTCGCGCTCCACTAAACAGAGATGCGTTGATCAAGGAGTTTATGTCTGCAGGCGAACAACTCACTCATGATGCCATCGTTAAACGTAACCGTGCAGTAACGGCCTGAGCCAAAAAGGGGATGTTATGATTAATTATGAAAAGTACCGGATTGCTGTTCTGGGAACCGGCCATATCGGTAAAACGCTTGCTCGCAGTCTCGCCTCTGCCGGTCACTCCGTTAAGGTTGCAAATTCACGTGGGCCTGAAACGATAGCCCCCGACGTGCTTGAAACGGGCGCTGAAGCAGCCGATGCAGCCAGTGCAGTACAGGATGCACAGGTTGTCATCCTGTCCATACCTATGGCAAAGGTTGCGGATATCGCGCCTCTGATCCGGACATTACCCAGTCATGTTATCGTTGCTGACACGTCGAACTATTACCCACATCGCGACGGAATCATCGATGGGTTCTCAGATGGTCAGGTCGAAAGCGCGTGGGTAGCGCATCTCCTGAACCGTCCACTGGTGAAGGCCTGGAATGCAATAGGTTCAGATTCTCTCGCTACAAAAGGTAAAGCAGAGGGTACAGCAGGACGTATTTCAATTCCGGTGGCAGGGAATATCGTAGAGCACAAAAAATTGATTATGCGTCTTGTCAGTGATACGGGGTTTGACGCCTTCGATGCAGGTACAGTTGAGGAGTCATGGCGTCAACAACCGGGTGCACCTTGCTACTGTACTGACCTCACATTTGATGAAATGAAGTCAGCGATCGCCGCAACGGAAAAAACACGGCTGCCTGCGCGTCGGGATATTGCTGTTCAGGCAATTCAGGAGCGAATGGGCGATAAGCAATCCAATCCGACTGCAGATTATATTGTTCGATTACACCGGGCTCTTTTTATGTAATCCGTAAGCCATATTTCATTTATCGATGTATGAGCGAAAATGCAAACATCTGCTCTTCGCTCATAAGAGACAACCATACTCAAATCTCCCACATTGCAGGAGATTTGAGTATGAACACGTCACCGTGGAATAAAGACCGTATCATAGGCCAAAAAAGACCACTTCAGATATCTCATATCTGGGGGATCCGAATCCGGCTTGAACTGGAAGGTAAAACGCGTGATTTAGCTCTGTTCAATATGGCCTTAGACAGTAAGCTACGAGGCTGCGATCTGGTGAACCTCAAAGTATCTGATGTTGCATATGGTAGCTCGGTTTCAAGCAGAGCAACGGTGCTGCAACAGAAAACCGGTAGCCCTGTGCAATTTGAGATAACCAAAGGGACAAGAGAAGCTGTTGCTGCATTGATAAAGCTTGGCAATTTGCACAGTAAAGACTTCTTGTTTCGGTCTCGGATCGGAACTAACCGGCACATATCAACCCGACAATACAGCCGAATTTTTCATGGGTGGGTAGAAAAGCTTGGTCTCGAAGCTTCGCTTTACAGCACACATTCCATGAGAAGAACAAAACCTTACCTGATATACAAGAAAACCAAGAATCTTCGGGTGATCCAACTTCTGTTGGGCCATAAGAAACTGGAAAGCACTGTCCGTTATCTAGGCATCGAAGTCAATGATGCGTTAGAGATCTCTGAATCGATTGAAGTCTAAGGTTGTCAGGGCTGCAACAGCAGCCCTGTGCCATAAACGGACGTTAAGCACGAACTCTAATGGTTAATGTCGACACGTATATTCAGCGACCTCTGTAATGGAGTTGGATTACTGCTGTGGATTGATTTTTAACAAAAATGTCAAATGAATTAACTTATATTGCTTATTAGGGAAAATTACTTTCAGTGATTTAGTTCACATTTTTATGGATGCTTGTTGTATTAAAAATCTGCCGAATTATATTTTGTAATCGATTACTTTTTTAATGAGAACGATAATGATTAAAAACTCGATTTTTTGTGGAGTCCTTATAATGGCAAGCATGGTGGGGTATGCCCGCACCGAAGCGCAGGACGATATTGCTATTCAGATGTACACGCTTAGAAATGTTGGTAATACCGATGCACAGTTTGCCATGGCTAAAAAAGCGGGATTTTCACATGTAGAACTTGTCGGTGATCATCACATGGATTTACCGACAATGAAGGAAACGTTGAAAAAATATCAGCTTAACGTTATTTCATCGCATGTACAGCTATCTGCTCTTGAGAGCGAGCGCGGAAAAATTGTTGCTTTTAACAAAGGCATAGGAAACTTTCACCTCGTTGTCCCATGGATTGAGGTTAATGAACGACCTACGACAAAACAGGGATGGATAGATTACGCCAGGAGGCTTGATCGTATGGGGGAGGCGTTAAGAAATGAAGGAATGTCGTTGTCTTACCATAATCATAATTTTGAGATGAAGAAGTATGATGATGTGACAGCCCTGGATTTGATTATGAAGCATACCCACAAGAATAATCTTAGCCTTGAACTCGATGTGGCATGGGCTGCACGTGGAGGACAGGATCCTGCGTCAATAATTGCAAGATATTCAGGACGCGTCTATGCGATTCATGCAAAAGATAACGCTGCTATCGGGATTCGTGATGACGAAATGAATTTCACTCCGGCAGGTGAAGGTTTGCTGGAATGGCGCTCAATCATCAGTGCGGGGAGAAGCAGTGGGGTTGAGTGGTATATTGTTGAGCATGACGCGCCAAAAGATCCCTGGACTATCATAACGACCTCACGTCATAACCTTAAGGAAATGCTTCAAAAACATCCGTAACAGGTTATGAAATTCAGGCTCAGGTGATTTGCGAATCCCTGAGCCTGATTCAGGCTGAAACTGCATGTGTTAGTTCTATTTCTTCTCTCAGAGTTTCGATAAGTT
This sequence comes from Enterobacter huaxiensis, assembly GCF_003594935.2. NCBI lineage: Bacteria > Pseudomonadati > Pseudomonadota > Gammaproteobacteria > Enterobacterales > Enterobacteriaceae > Enterobacter > Enterobacter huaxiensis. Next base: position 38,518 of record NZ_CP043343.1, read on the forward strand.
CCTTTAATCCCTGGGGAACTTGTCTGTGACCTGGATAGTACAGATACATCGGCTCTTCCAGAGGAGCCCATTCAGGAAGGACAATCCTGAGCCTGCCGTCACGAATATAATCACTCACCCGGTCTTCGAGGCAGTAAGCAATACCGACGCCGGACAGCGCCAGCTCAATTGCCAGCGCCGTTTCGCTCACACAGAGCTGCCCCCTGACGTCAACTACGCGATAGTCTTCTCCTTTACGGAATTCCCATTTGTAGATGACGCCTTGCCCGGTGCGCAGTTGAATGCAGTTATGCAGGCGCAGATCCTCAGGCACGGCAGGGGGAGTATGTTGATAAAGATAGCGTGGCGATGCCACCGCTACCCATCTGAGTTCTCCCCCCAGGCGGACTGCAACGAGATCTTCAGGAACGGTTCCGCCAAAGCGGATCCCGGCATCAAATCCTTCCTGGACGATATCGACCATTCTGTCATCAACGCTGATTTCGAGTTCCACTTCAGGATATTTGCTGATAAAGCGTGGAAGATGTCGCGCCATGATGAGGCGTGCTCCGTCACTCAGCACATTAAGCCTGAGCTTTCCAACGGGCCGATCGCGCATGCGGTTAATTTCCTCAAGCGCGTCGCCTATTTCTTTAAAGCCTGTTTCAAGACGCAGAGCAAGGCTTGCGCCCGCTTCGGTCGGAGAGACCGTACGGCTTGTTCTGTTCAACAACCTGACACCCAGGCGCGTCTCGAGATTGCGTATGGTATGGCTCAGCGCAGAGGTGGTGATCCCCAGTTCTATGGCGGCCTTAGTAAAACTGCGCCTTTTCTCAGTGATAAGAAATGCGTTGAGCTCAGCAAGATCGCTTCGGGTGAGCGTGGTAGACAGTCTGGAGGACATGGCGTTAAACCGTTGATTAAAATTCAATGCAATGTCAAATGACATTGCATTAAATCGTTCCTGAAGGATGGTAAGTTTAGATTCATTCAACAAAACGTTGCAACCCGCTGCCACGGCAAACTAACAGTTTTTAATTCCCGGGAGATTTCCGCGTGTTTCATATCTGGACCCTCATTCCAGCGCTTTACGTGCTGTTTCGTTTTATCAGGCCGCTTCCCGCCCCGGTTTCGGTAAAAATAGCCGTCGCAGGCGCAATGATTGTGGCCTGCGAGTTTCATCTGATCACGAAATTATTTACGGGGAATATGTTTTCTCCTGAGATACCAAAACCGTTGCTGCTGCTTACTACCGGGTTTTTCGGTATGACCGTCTTTATGGCAGTCCTGTTAGTACTGCGTGACCTGTTCTGGATATTGCACCGACTGGTATCAGGACGCCGGATGAAATGGCATACAGCTTTCTGGTTTATCCTGCCTGTTCTGGCGGCCATGCTCACAGCGCTGGCCCTGAAAAATGGTACAGCGGTTCCTGAAGTGAAAAAGATAGACGTCACGCTCAGGAGCCTGTCCCCCCGTTTTGATGGTTACCGGATAGTTCAACTGACGGATTTGCACGCCAGCAGACTGCTGCCGCGAAGCTGGATACAGGATGTTGTTACCCGCACCCGTGAGCTCGATGCGAATATGATTGTGGTTACCGGGGATATGATTGATGGCTGGCCAGAAGCGCGTTTCTCCGACATTGAGCCGCTTGGACAGCTGCGGGCTGAGGACGGCGTTTTTGCCGTAACGGGCAATCATGAATATTACTTCGGCGCTGAAAACTGGATCCAGACCTTTGAAAAACTGGGCCTGCATTTTCTTAATAATGCCGGTTACCGTATAAGCCGTGGCAGCGACTCGCTGTATCTGTCGGGCGTGACGGATGTCGTTGCGCCATCATACGGCCTGCCGGGTCCTGATCTGTCCCTGGCCCTGAAGTTTTCCCGCCCGGGTGAAACCGTCATCCTTCTTGACCACAGGCCTGAAAATGCTGACGAGGCCGCAGAAAGCGGAGTTAGCCTTCAGCTTTCCGGACATACTCACGGCGGTATGATTGCCGGTCTCGACAGGCTGGTCGCATCGGCTAATAACGGTTTTGTGTCCGGGCTGTATGAAGCAGGGCCCCTGAAGCTTTACGTCAGCAACGGTTCCGGCATCTGGAACGGTTTTCCCTTCCGGCTTGGAAAACCTGCCGAAATAACGCTTATCACCCTGCATGGCGAAACCAGCAACAGAATTGTTGAATAATACTCATCGTTACTGACTATCTGATTCATCAATAACCGAAAGGAGACGTTTATAGTTTATTTCAGTTCAATATACCACTGCCTGTTGCCGTTCTTTCCTGAACGTTGTGACTCATAAGTTGCACATAGCTGAGAGCCCTTACCCGACTGGTAGCGGTTCTTCTTTTTTGCACCCGGCAGTGAACGGGATCAGGAGTCATAGTCAATGTCTGAACAAACGCTTTCACGGCAGGATGAACGTATTCATCCACCTGTGGGTCTTTTTCCGGCCATGCTTGCGCTGGGCGCGGGCGGATTATGCATCGGAACGGGCGAGTTTGCGCCCATGAGCCTCCTGCCGGATCTTGCGCGGGGAACCGGCGTTTCAATCCCTGCCGCGGGAGGCTATATCAGCGCCTATGCTGCAGGCGTGGTGGTCGGTGCCCCTGCGATCGCGGTGCTTGGCGCGCGCCGGGCCCGTAAAAACCTTCTGCTGATATTGTTAATTATTACACTTGTAGGCTATGCCCTGAGCGCTCTGGCCATGGGCTATAATTCCATGTTCGCAGCACGCTTTATTGCTGGTATGCCTCATGGCGCCTGGTACGGCGTTTCCGCGCTCGTGGCGGCTTCAATGGTCTCGCCACAGCACAAAGCCCGGTATATCGGTTACGTTATGCTGGGACTGGCCGTAGCGAACGTTGCCGGCGTTCCGCTTGTCACATGGGCGGGCCAGACGCTGGGCTGGAGAATCTCTTTCTGGATGGTGGCAGCGGGCCTGGTGCTGACGTCCATAATGGTTATGCTTTTTGTCCCATCCGTGGCGGCCGACAGGTCCGCTTCACCGCTCAAGGAACTTGGCGCGCTGAAGAGCCCACAGATCCTAATGACGTTTGCCGTCGCTTCAGTCAGCTTTGCGGGCATGTTTGCCGTATACAGCTTTATCACCCCGGCGCTGACGAAAGCTGCCGGGTTTTCAACCTCAGCCGTGCCATGGATCCTGGTTCTCTGGGGGGCGGGCATGGTTGCTGGCAACATTATCGGTGGCAGGCTGGCGGACATTGCGCTGATCCCATCCATATTTGGCATCATCGCCTGGAACATCGTCTTTCTGGGCCTGTTTTCCCTTACGGGCACACTGCAGACCCCGGTTCTCATCGTGCTGTTTATGCTCGGGTGCGGATTTTCGCTCGTGCCAGCGCTTCAGGCCCATATGATGAACATTGCCGGTGAGGCACAGACTCTGGCGTCATCCCTGACACACAGCGCGTTTAATATTTCCAATGCGCTTGGCGCAGCTGCAGGCGGTTTCGTTATCGCTTCGAGAGGAAGCTGGCTCTCTACGGGGTGGGTTGGGGCTGCTTTTTCCCTGTTAGCACTTCTTCTTATGTTCTTATCGGTACGCATTACTGACGGGAGAAATCATGAACGATAAAGTCATCAGTACAGGTAACGTTGCCGTAATAACCGGCGCGGCGAGAGGTATTGGCGCTGCGGCGGCAAGGGAGCTGGCACGAAAGGGCATGAAGCTTTGTCTTTTTGACCGGAACAGACAGGCGCTCGAGCAGCTGGCCGGCGAACTGGAGGTTGAAACGCTGCTGGTCACTGGCGACATTACCCGTGATGAAGATCTCCAACAGCTCAAGGACACCGTTTACAGCGCCTGGGGGAAAGTAAATCTGCTGTTTAACAATGCCGGCGTGAAAATAGCTGCCGGAGCCTGTGATTCCCCAACTCTCTGGCGACAGCAGATGGAGGTAAACCTGCTGTCCATGGTTGCCACACAGCATATTTTTCTGCCGGAAATGTTAAAAATGGATGAGAACGGTGCGATCGTTAACCTGGGCTCGAAGGAGGGTATTACGACCCCACCAGGGTTCGCAGCCTATAACGCCTCAAAGGCAGCCGTAAAGGTGCTGACGGAGCAGCTGTCTCATCAGCTTGTGAAGGAAACCGGCATCAGGCTCACCGCTCATCTTCTGGTGCCAGGCTATACCTGGACCGATATGAACGATCCTGGCATGAACGAGCGCAGCGGTAACAAGCCAGATGAAGCGTGGATGGCTGCGCAGGTTATTGACTATTTCCTCCCGCGCTTTGAGCGGGGTGACTTCTATATCATCTGCCCTGATAACGCCGTGACCAGCGAGATGGATGCTAAGCGTATCCTCTGGGCCGCCCAGGATATGCTGGACAACCGCCCGGCCCTGTCGCGCTGGCATCCTGACTGGAAGACGGCTTTTGAACGCTGGATGAAAAACTGATGTGTCATCGGTAGCCCGCTCCGGGGCAGGTTGCCTAAAAGATGAAATGAGGTCGTCAGCAACCATGCTTTTGGCATTGTATTTATGCTGATGAAAGAGGCGCCGGGCTGATGCCCGGCGCCGTGCGGATTTACTTTTTTGTGGCAGAGTCGGGTTCAGAAATGATTCGGTGACGCTGAGCCTTATGTGACTCACTCATCATTCTGTTCATCACCTCGCCCTCATATTCGGCATATTCACTGCCATAGACAAATTCATGTCCTGTCATCAGGGCATACCAGGCACGTTTTGCCACTTCTTTCGGATCGTCCTTTTTCATCGAACCTACGGTCGTGCTGGCCTGTCCTGCATTTTTGAAGAAATTGGTCTCCGTTGCCCCAGGCATCAGAAGCGTCATTGATAAACCGCTCCCCATCAGCTCGTTACGTATGGCGTAAAAAAAGGAGTTTACGAAAGCCTTTGACGCCCCGTAAACCGCTTCGAAAGGTATTGGCGCCGAGCCGGAAAGCGACGATGTGATAAGAACGTGCCCGTTATCCTGCTCAACGAGCCGCGGGATAAATATTTTAGAAAGATGTACCACAGCATCAACGTTGAGCCGGATTAATCTAAGCTCTTTTTCAAGATCGGTACCGTCGATAAACGCGCCGCCGAGTCCCTGGCCGGCGTTGATGATCAGTGCATTAGGGGCTAAACCGGCATCATCCATTCTGGCCTGCAGGTCTGTTATCTGGTCATACTCACTCAGGTCAGCACTGAACGCGTGTACGTTAACTGAAAAACGTTTTTGCAGGTTTTCACCCGTGGCTGAAAGTTTTTTTTCATCCCTGGCGACGATGACAAGATCGTATCCGTTAGCTGCAAATTCTTCAGCAAGTGCAAGGCCGATACCGTTGCTCGAGCCAGTAATAAGAGCCAGTTTTTTCTCACTCATATGATTCTCCGGTTAAAGGGGTTAACCGGCCATGTGCAGGCCGGTAGCAAAGGAGGGCGCGTGAGCATCACACGCTATCGGTCCAGCGGTGCGCTGGGCGATATCCCAGGACGCGCATTGCCTTTTCGCTGCTGAGTGCTGACTCATTACCTACAAAATTTTTACGCTGTTCAACGCCTGGATAGTAGCGGTCCAGAAGTTCCTGTGTGGGGGTTCGCATGCAGGTCACATCGCTGGTAATAAAGAACTCATCTTTACCCCTGACATCATATTCGACAGCTTTCTCAATCGCCTGGGCTACATCCCGGACGTCAACATAAGTCCACATATTCCATTGCCTTACGGCAGGATCGTTCTGCCAGCTTTCAAACTGCGCGTACTCTTCCGGCGCCATAACATTAGAAAGCCGCAGACAGGTAATGCGCATGTCAGCGTTATTAAGGCAGAACTGACGGGCCATCTCTTCACCCAGCACTTTAGTCAGCGCATAAATGCTGATCCCCCGGGCCGGGTAGTGCTCATCCACCGGAACATAGGGGGCATCCCACTGGTCGTAAGGCACGCCGGTAGGGACTTCGCTCGATGACCAGATGATATTTTTTATTCCCAGCCGCCTGGATGCCTCAAATACGTTGAAGGTAACCAGCATATTATTTCTGAACTCGTCAGAATCAGGGATCATTCGGGGGTGAGGAATACTGGCAAGGTGAACCACGGCATCAAAGGCTGCAGGTTCAGGTCGTGAATAAACGTCTTCCCCGACGGAGGAAAGTGCGTCGAGCGTTGCACCAAAATCCTCTAAATCCGCGATCATCGCTGGATGGGCATCGGTTACGGGCTCTTTTTTATCGATGAGAAACAGGTCATAACCGGCTTTCTCAAGCCATTCTACTGTCACCCTGCCAATTTTCCCTGAAGCACCGGTAATGGCTATACGTTTTTTATCTGACATACTTCGTCCTTATGGTTGAGGTGCAAATCAACCCTAAGTTTTGTCGACAAAAAACAATATGTGATGAGACAGACTAAAAGCTTCTATTAATTCAATTCATCAATCGAAGTTTGTTTGTAGAACAGGCAGAATCCGTGAACTGATAAGAGGGCTTACACTGAAGCTCCAAAAATGAATGTCCGCTTATCGCTCATAGCGGCCCCTGCCCTACCCACGCATAAGACAGTTGCTTGCATACGAAGCGGCCCGGCTACAGTAGCGACACGGTGCACATGGAAAACCTCAACAACAGTTATCTCACAAGGTTATGCACCGTTTCTGTGGATAACCCTGCACCTCCTTTTACCGGCAGAACAACCACATGGCGAGAACAGGTAAAATTCTCCTTGCAGGACGGGAGATTTCTTAAACAATGCTGTATGTTAAAGGGTCTTCACCGATCATGGTGGGAAGGCTCAGAACGCCATATTCAGTTTCCCGTAGTGGAACATCACTCCCATCTTAAAGCGCTCCCGGTTGCGGTATCCCCTCGCTTTTATTCTCAGCAGTCTGATCTTGCTGTTCAGCGCCTCTGCATTTCCGTTTGAGACTCCATGCCTCATGGCATTCAGGATGCCGTACAGTCTTTTCCCTATCGTTTTGGCTGCGTTCTTCATCATGGGGACATCACTGTTAGCCGCCAGCGCCAGCCATCTCTGCCAGTCATTCCTTCGTTCCTCGCTCCAGGGGCTGTTCCAGATGTCCTTTGCCAGCTTTTTTAGCGCCAAGCACTGGCTCGTCAGCTTCATCTGCGCGCGCAGCCATACCAGCTTCTCCTGCCTGGATTCTGTCATCCACTTATCGCTGTACTGCCACAGGAAGCGGGTCCCCTTTGCCTGACGCCGACTTTCAACAGGAAGGTGCGGATGTTCATTCTGGCGGGTTTTATCAACCACTTCGCCCAGTTGCTTTGCAACATGGAAGCGGTCGAAGGCGATTTTCTCAACCGCACTGGGTAAGTGGATACGCGCTGCTCTTATATAGCCTGCGTTCATGTCCATTGAGAGCGTTTTGATAGCCAGCAACTGCCCGTCAGTGAGCATGCGAAGATAGCTGGCGAGGCTCTCTGTGCCGCGATCATCCGTTAAGGCCAGCGCACGACCATCGCGATCGGAGATCACCGTTACGTAACGATGACCTTTCTTAAAGGCGACTTCATCCACATTCATATGACGGGCGGATAATGGCTTTTTTATCCGGGCAAGGCCTCGCTTAACAGCCCGGGTCATAATGCCGTCAACGGCATTCCAGCTAAGTTTAAGTTGTTTCCTGACTGCATCAACGGTGCTGATTTTCAGCCAGGAGAGAACGAATGATTCGAAAAGCAGCGTGTACCGGCTGCCAGTGCCTGCCCATGGTACAGGCAGAGTCTGGCATCCATGCTCCGGGCACATAATACGGGGAACACCGGCTTCAACGAACGTGGCGAACTGGCAGGTATCAAGGTGTCGCCATTTACGATGACGGTGATCGTGAACAGGGCAGGATTTACCAAAGGTCGGGCAGAATAATGACGCGTTTTCAGCGATACCAACGATGACGGTAACAGAGCCGATTGTTTCATCAAGAGAGAGGGATTTAACCTGCCATGGTGCAGCAAGGTTGAGGATATGGGCATATAGTGATTTTTCGTCCATGACAGCGGTCTCCGGTAAAATAATCACCATCGATAGTGCCTAAACCGCTGTCAGGATAAAAGTGTGTCTGGAAGGTTACTTCAGTACACGAAGATTTTTGACATCAATTTCAACGCTGTTCCAGTCTTTGTCAACTTCCCCTTCAAGGCGCACTTTTGTTTCAGGGGAAACGGTTTGCCCCAGCCAGCGTTTGTCATCTATATCGACATACACAGTGCCACTGGCATCCCGGAACTCGTAGAGTTCATGACCGACCTGCCGGATGATATTACCTTCAAGAATGACCCATGCATCATCACGAAATGATTTGGCCTGCGCAACTGATGATAACCCCGGATTGGGTCCGCTGAATCCGCCCTGAGAGTATTCCTGACCGGCCGGGGCAACAAACCCCTGTTGCTGCGCAAAAGCTCCAAATGAAAGCCCGGTTAACAGGACAGCCAGAAGTGTTTTCTTCATTTTTTCATCTCCTTGTGAAGTGTGTCTGAATAACTTACAGGAGAGATCTTAACAGAATCTTAAGAGATTTAAGTCTTTCCACCATGATCGGTGAAGACCCATGTTAAAACAGTATTATTATGAGGTACCTCATGATTGTTTTCGTCTCTCCAGCTTCTGAGCCAGCACCGTTCACAGCCCCGTTATTCACTGAATGCTGCCCGGCCGGATTTCCCTCGCCGGCTGCCGACTATACGGAAGACGAACTCAACCTTTATGCCTACTGCATCAGCCGCCCTAATGCGACCTATTTGTTCGGGCCATTGGTGATTCGATGAAGGGTATGGGCCTGCACTCAGGCGACCTCATGGTGGTAGACAAACCGGAAACGCCTGTGCAGGGGATATTGTTATCGCGGAGACGGGAGGGGAGTTTACCGTCAAACGCCTGCAGCTCCGGCCCCGCATCGCCCTGCTTCCGATGAATCCCGCCTACCCCACGCTTTATCCTGAAGAACTATAGATATTCGGCGTCGTCACGGCTTTTATCCATAAAACCCGGGCAGCAAGCTGATGTTTGCGCTCGCAGACGTGAACTCCTTCTACGCCAGCTGCAAGAAGGTGTTCCGGCCGGATCTGCGGGACAAGCCTGTCGTAGTGCTCAGCAACAACGACGGCTGTGTCATCGCACGATCGAAAGAAGCAAAGCGACTCGGCATCAAGATGGGCGTGCCGTGGTTTCAGCTAAAGAATGGGCAGTTCCCTGAGCCGGTCATCGCGTTCTCCAGCAACTACGCCCTGTAAGCTTCCATGTCGAACAGGGTCATGGCGCACCTCGAGGATTTGGCGCTGCACGTCGAGCAGTACAGCATCGACGAGATGTTTCTGGATATCCGGGGCATAGATGGCTGTATGGATCTTGAGGATCTCGGGCGCCAGCTGCGTGGGCACGTCCGAAGCGGGACAGGTCTGACCATCAGTGTTGGAATGGGACCTACAAAGACGCTGGCCAAATCGGCTCAATGGGCGTCGAAAGAGTGGCCGCAGTTTGGTGGGGTGCTTGCACTAACGAGGGATAATCCAAAGCGAACTGAGAAACTTCTGTCCCTGCAGCCGGTTGAGGAAATCTGGGGCGTTGGTCGCAGGATCTCAAAGACATTCAATACGATGTATATTACTACAGCATTGCAGCTGGCCCGTGCTAACCCTTTTATCCGGAAGAATCTTAATGTTGTACTGGAGAGAACGGTCAGGGAACTGAAAGGAGAGGCCTGCATATCCCTGGAGGAAGCGCCATCTGCAAAGCAGCAGATCGTCTGTAGCCGTTCGTTTGGAGAGCGTGTCACCACCTACGAATCTATGCGGCAGGCCGTATGTCAGCATGCAGAGCGCGCAACTGAGAAGTTACGCGGCGAGAAGCAGTACTACAGACATATCGCCGTGTTCGTAAAAACCTCGCCGTTTGCAGTAAATGAACCCTACAACGGTAATCTGGCCAGTGGAAAGCTGCTGACTCCCACGCAGGACACGCGCGACATTATTAATACTGTAGTCAGAGCGCTGGGTCGTATCTGGGTTAATGGTTATCGGTACGCGAAGGCGGGCTGCATGCTTAACGACTTCACGCCGACGGGTGTCTCGCAACTGAACCTGTTTGATACTACGCTGCCTCACAGCAACAGTGACCAACTGATGAAGGTTCTGGAAGATATCAACCATTCTGGGCTGGGGAAAGTGTAGTTTGTCGGAAGGGGAATTGCGCCTAAGTGGCAAATGAAGCGGGAGATGCTTTCTACGGCATATACGACACGCTGGTCAGATATTCCTGCAGCGACACTGGCTTGAAACCTTGGCGATTTCACCTTGAAATTCTCAACTTAAATTGCCTAATTACAATAAGTTATAAGTGAAATCGCCGTGGCGAAATTATTGACTCAAATTTCTGTTAAGGACCTCATGGATAGCCTTGTCCAGTTCATCCTGTACCGCTTTTGACATACGGCTAAACTCATAAGTTAGCGTGCGCCCTTTAACACGCTTGCGTGCGAACTTGTCCTTTTCTTCAAAGGACCATAGTGGGGAAACCACTGACTTTTCCTTAGGAGATGGAGCTATCAATGTCTGAGATGTCTGAGAAATCAGCTTAAGTATACTGGCTTTCTGTTCGTCTTCTGGTCGCTCGCGATCACTCAAAATTGCATCGTGCTGATCTGAGACAGACTGAATGAGCTCTTCAGACGCCAAGCCTTTTTCACTAAGTTTTTCGTTAATCTCTAAAAGAATTTTATAGTCACTAAACGACAGCTCCGACTGAACCGGAAACAGAGAAATCAACTCTTGCGGTACTGCCGCCGCCTGCAGCGCCCTGGTGACCTTAGCCTGAGATAACCCCTCCAGTTCAGCAATTTCTTTTTGATTAAATCCGGATTCTTTAAGAGCTATCAATCTCAGGCCGATCTCCCGAAGGTTATGCTCTTTAGCTGTCTGGATATCTTTAGCCAGTTGACGAGCTTCATCAGTTGAAAAATGTTCATCCGTCACCATCACATCAAGGCCTGTACGGATATAAATCGCTGAGGCTCGCCGTCTTGAACCATCCAGTATCTCAATCCTTTCACCTTGCTGAATGCCAATACAAGGAAAGAACTGCTGAAACTTAATCGTCTGGATAATGGACTTCAGGGACTCCTTGGTCAGAGCAAGTTGATCTCTTCCGTTGTTTTCCTGGTTTACGAAGGTCTTACTTTCAACGTCAGATGCAGGCACCCGAACAAATCTGAACGTTACCTTCCTGCCGGTTTTCAAGGTAAATACCTGGCTTCGCCCGATGTCAGTCATCTCGACCATTAATGCCTGGGTATTTAACTGTCTGCCGATGGTTTTTCTTTTCTCATTCGACATCACATACCTCCGTTAGTACGAATGAACTCAATGCGATCAAAAACTGCCTTCGCAAAGTCTTCTGCCGCTGATTTTGCGCTTTTAAGCGCCTCTGTACTTCCATCATAGGTTGCTGGATTTGCTGAAATAACAGTGTCAAAAGTCTCCCCACAACGTTCGAAACCATCTAGCCTCGGCAGAAGCATATCGAGCATATCGGCACCGAAAACTTCTTTGGCCTGACTATGGCAAATTTTGTGATCAGGCTTGTTCAGGATTTTGGACATGAAGCCGACATTACCGATTAGATTACAGATGTGCCCATCCATTTCGATAGAATCAATAAGTGCAGGAAGGCTGGCCACAAACTTTAGGGAAGAATGAAAATCAACCGTCGCGGGTGGCAGAGGGGTCAACATCAGATCTGCAGCACCAATGCAGTTCTTCAGGAACGCATCAAGGTGAGGACCGCTATCAAGGAAAATAAAGTCGTAGTCATGCTGGAGCTTGTCGATAATGTTTTCTTTAAGCACCGCATGAATATTTTTTCCAGGCAGATGCTCTTCGCACAATCCCTTCCATCCTTCAGCAAGGAACGCATCGTCAATGGAAGCGGGAATTACATCAACACCCGGAATAATTGACGGCACTATAAAATCGGAAAGTAATTCTTCACGAGACACGTTCTGGAGCATGGCCTGAGCAGCCGTATTTTCTACCAGCCCTACTGAATTCTCATGGCTCAGGAACATTGTCAGAGATGCTTGCGGATCGAAATCGATGGCCAGAATACGCAGGTCTTCGAACAGAAGCTGAGGATGAGCCCGAAAAGCATGTGATAATGAAGCGGTAGAAACTGTCTTGGAACCTCCACCTTTAAGATTACATACAAAAATCGTGAAGGCTTTATCGAAGCGATCCCTGTACTTGGGTACTTTACGATGGAAATAGAGATCGATGACATTCTGAATCGTCATCGCGTATTTCATCGTATTGCCGGAGGGTTTCTTTTTAAAAATGTAACCACCGGCTTCCATTTCGGCCACAGCATACTCAACACTACCTTTACTGAGCTTAGGCAGCTTATACAGTGCGGCTTTGCTGTATTCCTGATAGAACTCGGTAAGCTTCAATTCCTCTTTTTGCAGGCGGATACTTTCGCTCAAAGATGTCAGAAGCTTACCTGCACGTGTGGCGACTTTCCGTAACTGCTCAATATTTTCCATTTATCACCTCATGATGTTTTTTGTCATTTTGAACAAAAAGAATCATGTTGCAATAAAAAAATCATATTATTTTGATTTATCTCTCAACAGGGGGAGAGTTTGGACAAGCTCGACGGGCGTGACACTAGGTCACATTTGAGTTTATCCCTCCATCAGGTTGTCAGCGATATCGCGACATTATATTCAGCTGCCGCAGATAGGCGGAGAGAAGAGTCTTTAGAATATCTGAAAAAAGGGAAGAAGGTTGTTAAGTCAGTAACTATTGATGATTAAAGGAGGTTTAGGAAGGGGGCCGAACCACCCCAGAACGTTCCCTGAAGGAACGGCAATTCCGTTCACCGCCAATATTAGCTTTTCCCGGGCTGTGATAACATCTCAGGGTCATTTTTCAGAGCCAGGGCAGATGAAAAAGAAAAACAGCACACCCACTCCTCACGATGCCACGTTCAGGCAGTTCCTGACACAACCGGATATTGCCCGAGATTTCATGGAAATCCACCTGCCAGCAGAGCTTCGGGCTATCTGCGACCTCAGCACACTGAAGCTGGAATCAGGCTCGTTCGTCGAGGATGACCTCCGCCAGTATTTCAGCGACGTCCTCTACAGCCTGAAAACTACAGCCGGCGACGGATACATTCATGTCCTGGTCGAGCACCAGTCAACGCCTGACAAACATATGGCTTTCCGCCTGATACGCTATGCTGTGGCCGCCATGCAGCGCCACCTGGATGCTGGACATAAAAAGCTGCCGCTTGTGATACCTGTGCTGTTCTATACGGGTAAGCGCAGCCCGTATCCGTATTCCACCCGGTGGCTGGATGAGTTTGACGATCCGGCGCTGGCAGGCAAACTTTACAGCGACGCTTTTCCTCTGGTAGACGTTACGGCCATTCCGGATGATGAAATCGCTGGCCATCGCAGCATGGCTGCCCTGACCTTATTGCAGAAACATATTCATCAGCGGGACCTGGCAGAACTGGTTGATCGGCTGGCGCCCATTTTACTGGCCGGATATCTGTCTTCATCGCAGGTCATATCGCTGGTACACTATATAGTGCAGGCAGGCGAAACGTCCGACGCCGAAGCCTTTGTACGCGAACTGGCACAGCGTGTGCCGCAACACGGAGACGCACTCATGACCATCGCACAACAGCTTGAACAGAAGGGTATTGAGAAGGGCATCCAGCTGGGTGAACAACGTGGTATTGAAAAAGGCCGCAATGAAGGTAAGTTGGAAGTTGCCCGTACCATGCTGCAGAACGGCATTGATCGTAATACCGTCATGAAAATGACCGGTCTGACTGAAGACGATTTGGCTCAAATACGCCACTAATCATCCTTTCCTGACACTCCCTGTCTGGGCATCAGCGTAAAATTGGTGAGGCAGGGAGGCATCCCTTGCAGGCTCTACTGTCAGCCACAGCAATAAATCAGCTTCCTCACTGTCGCTATATTCCCCGTCAATCTCGGTTGTCAAAAGCCATATCGCGGGTTGAATGTAAGAGATAAATACTTTCATACCTGAATCAAGTGCCACCAGATTTCGGGTAGATCATTCCCGAGTGTCCAACAGATGGTAGTTCCAGTGGATATCCTTCGTTGTTTCCAGCGCATACGTCAACCGGGACAGATCGTTATTCTCAGGCAATTCATCGGGGCAGGAACGTCAGAAGTTATTCTGCCTACTTGTCAGTTTCGTGTTGATACTAAGCTGGAATCCCATTTTCGGAAAATATTTCTTGAGGCACCAGGCGGCAGTATTCCTCGGTATGTTGCCTGCGAGCTTTCATATAGTTGCCAAAAATCTATAGTGCTCGCCACAGCCATGTGACCGAGCAACGCGAGCGAACTGGCGAGGAAGCGCAAAAGAACGAAAGTTAACTGAGCACGTATGCACCGATGTGATTTTATCCACTTATACACACCTTCGATCCAATCAACCAGATCATAATTGAGATCCACTATCGATCCCTGAAAGATCAATAAGATCCCTTGCCTGTTTTATTGTTTTAAATCAATTGATTACATTAATTTTACACCACTATAGATAGTAATTCATCCACTGGAGTGAGAATACTAGCCGCTGTGGGCTGAGGTGAAACCACTGTATGTTGAAGAATATCCACTGAAACCAGAAGAACGTAACCACTGTGAAGAGTGGTCTTGCTGACTATTGTGGATAATCAGAGGCCTTACCTCCGTTTTTGGGGCCTCAGATGGCTGATAGGATATGTCTTTCTCTTTATAGAGGATAATAACCACTGTGGAGAGATGATAGATCAGCAAAGCGGTAGGCTGACAGCTACAGTCAGTGTACCATCCACTGTAAACAGCTAATCAGACGACGGGTAGACCGATATGGAAAGGGATAACAATCTGATCACAGCATCCTTCAGCGAACAGGATAAGGAGACCGGTAACGTTGTCACACTGACACCTAATTCAAACAATACGGTCCAGCCGGTAGCCCTGATGCGGCTGGGTCTGTTCGTGCCGACGCTTAAATCCACTGCGCGTGGCCGTAAGGGCCAGATGTCATCAATGGACGCGACTAGCGAGCTGAGACAGTTGTCGCTTGTCAGGGCTGAAGGTTATGAAAACATTCAGATTACCGGTGCACGTCTGGACATGGACAGCGACTTCAAAACATGGGTCGGGATAATCCATGCGTTCGCCCGGCATAAAACCATTGGTGACAGCGTAACCCTGCCTTTCGTTGAATTCGTGAAACTCTGTGGTATACCCTCGGCCCGTTCTTCTGCAAAACTGCGCAAACGCCTAGATGCTTCACTGACCCGCATCGCCACAAATACGATCTCTTTTTCCAATAAAGAAGGGGATTACTATGTAACGCATCTGGTCCAGTCGGCTAAATACAGTTTTAAAACGGATCAGGTGACGTTACAGGCCGACCCGAAAATCTTCGAACTGTATCAGTTTGACCGCAAAGTACTTTTGCAACTGCGGGCGATCAATGAACTCTCGCGTAAGGAGTCTGCCCAAGCTCTGTATACCTTTATTGAAAGTCTGCCGCCCAATCCGGTGCCAATCTCGCTTGCACGTCTCAGGGCCCGTCTGAACCTCACCTCGAGGACCATCACCCAGAATGCAACCGTCCGTAAAGCCATGGAGCAGCTGCGTGATATTGGATATCTAGATTATTCAGAGCTGAAACGTGGGCGAGTGGTCTACTTCTGTATTCACGAGCGCCGTCCCAAACTGCGTCCTCGGGACATTCCCCTTGCTCTGGCTGATGTTGAGGATGAGATCATTCCGGCTGAGGTGCCAGAAGGGAAAATGGTCATGCTGAGCAAAGAAGAGCATGCGCTGCTGGAGCGTATCCGTCGCGGTGAATTGCGCTAACCTCTGTAGTGTGATGAACCTAATAAACTAACCACTGTGGTGAGTAAATGCTGCGTTTAGCCTTCGAAAACAGATCTTTTTCTCACCACAGTGGTTATTTTGCTCTGTCTGCTGTCTTCAGAGGTTAGTAAAGCTCTTTCCACATATCTGCCTACAGTGGATATGCTCAGCCTGACGGAAGAGAACGCAGGATCTCTGCCGCATCACACCCATCTCCGGTAAACGGAACGGCAAGCGTAGCGGCCACTTCCAGAGTAAACACACGCGTAAAGACTTCCATCGAGCGCGGTTAAACAGCTTCATCACCCCCGCTACGTTCTCCTGTCAGCGGTTTTGTCTGTCGGACAGGGTCGCCAAATACGACATCGAGGCTGCTCGGTAAGAGACAAATGCCGTTCACGCCCGCTTTTCATTTCTAACACCAGTTCTGTTCAGAACTGGTTTCTGGACAGAACTGGCGCGTAAGCCTTTTAAAGATTATCCCTGTCTTTTCAACATCGCCACTGCTTCGATACCTGGCATCTGGAACTGCACGCGATGCCTAGCCGCGACATCAAGCGCAAACACTCTGGTATACACCTCAGTCGAGCTGACAGACTTGTGCCCCATCAGGCTCTGCAGCACCTTCAGCGGAATACCTGCATACAGCATATGCATTGCGTAGGAGTGGCGGAAGGTGTGCGGTGTTACTGGCACCGAGAATCTCACTCCGTCAGCAGCGGCCGCTTCCACGGCTTCGTTCAGCCAGGTCCTTACCGTCCGATCTGTGATTTCCCAGATACGTGCCTTCTCCGTTCTGCCGGTTCGCTTATTGCGACGTTCGAGCGGAATTTTCAGGGTTGCCACCATCATCTCCAGCTGGCTGACATACTGGTGATCGGAAAGTGGAACCAGCCGATGAGCCTGACTGCTGGCAGGCACACGTCCGGCCGTTCTGGCCGCCCTCTCCGTTCGCTGCTTGAGGGTGGCCAGTTGTACGAACGGGTAGGGCGATGCCAGGGAAAAATCACTCCGGGTCAGGGCCAGGGCTTCATTGATACGTGCGCCCGTGTTCCAGAGGGTAGCCAGCAGCATCTTGCGGTGAAGATCGTGAACATGATGGAGCAGGGCGCTCACTTCCGGTGCCAGCAGGTATTTCGGTAGTTCGTCCTGAACGAGAGCCATCTGGCGCAGGGCCAGGGCGGCAGGGTAGTCGATGGCTACCGGCAGCTGCGTGGTAACGGGCTGAGGATAATGTGCAGGAAGGTTCTGGTTCATATAGTTATCCGTGAGAAGTATTTTCCTGATGACAGTAAACCGGAGGCTCACCAGGATTACGGGTGATATAGTTCGGAAAATCCGTGATCTCAGTCTGGCTGTAGGGGGTAAAGCTCTCTCCGGTCACTAACCGGCTCCGGAATCCCTCCAGCACTGTTTTTTCCCCTTTGGGCCCGGCCGTCGGCATTGAGACGCTCATACTGGTCGGATCAATACGCGAATACTGACCGGTCCTGTCGCTACGCTGACTCATTCTGTAGGTCAGCGTCATTCCGCTGCTGCCTTCGGGGCCCAAGTAGCGGAGATGTCATACGTGGTGAGTCCTTTTATCTGGCTGATGACTGTTCCGCGAACCATCATGGTCGTGGGGGGCTGAACGCTTCCGTCACCCGGTAAATCAGATCTGCAGACCACTACACTGCCTAGCGGATAGGCCGTATCCAGACGCTGCATTTCTTCAAAGGTGGCAGCACTGGCCACGGGGGACGTAACGGCAGTGATCCAGCAGAGATCTGTATTCCATGCTTGAAGAGTACTTTCATAATTATCATTCCTGCCAGCGTATGAGCTTTTTGGCGCTCTACAAACGGGAAATCTCGCCAACATTTGTATATCAATCAGCCATCCAGCAACTGAAGCTCGAAAATAATACCCATTTTGGCTTTTTCTTCACGTTCATCTGTTAGTTCATCGCAATCAGCGGAGGATGGATTAAGGATTGATAGATCCGGTTGCAAATAGTTATCAGCAAGTTCCCACTGGTTTGCATTACCAACTCGATGAGCAAGATAGCGCCCACCCGGTGAAAGAATGGAGGCATAGCTCCAGTTTGCTAACTCACCTGTATCATGAACAAAATTTTGTGTACCTGGCCAAAACCATAAAACTGGATAGTGCTTTCGTAGTTCCGTAACAATCTCCGTATAGGTCATCCTTTCAAGTTCAACTAACAACTATGTTAATAGTAACAAATGGTAATTATAACTAACGGAGCAATAATCTATGCAACCTGTTATTCGTAACCTACCTCAGTATTTCTTTTCTTGTATTTCCTGACATGAACATCACAAGAGCGATTATAAGTCGCCATATAACCACTCAATTAAATTACCGGATGACCGTTTCCGGTAGATCCGACTTTCAGGTATATCACAACTTTCCGGAAGTGTACCACGCACATGGAATAAGCAAATCGGCAATATCTGGCGCCGTGCGCCGGGTCACTGAATAGGTGAGGAACACAACATATAGAAGTAAATGCAGATTATGAAGTTGCACATATTGTGTTTCTGCGCCGCAGCGCGCCGGGGTGGGTCAGGCAGATCCGGAACCGGGAGTTTTCGGATCTGACCGTGAAATGAGAAGGAGTGTATGTAAGTTCTGTACTATATGTATTTTGTGTATTGTGTGTATTGTGTGTATTGTATATTTTTTACACCTAGCGTACGATGGCACCATTTCCTGAGAAACCGGAGCCAGATCATGACCACCCTCTCCCCGGACACCGTCCGCCGCATTGAAGACGCCGCTGCTGCCCTGATCGCCGCCGGCACCCCGAACCCGACCAACGAGCAGGTCCGTCAGCACCTCGGCGGCGGCTCCCTGTCCCACATCTCTCCGGTGATGCGCGCGTTCCGCGCCCGCCGGCGCGAGCAGGCCGCTGAGCAGACCGCGCCCCTGCCGCCGGAGCTAGCGCAGCTGCTGACCGGCCAGCTGGGGCTGCTGTGGCAGGCCGCGGTGAAACAGGCTGAAGCCGGAGCCCTAGAGGCGCGCGAGCAGGCCGACGACGACATTGCCCGGGCCGACCAGGAGCGGGATGAGGCGCAGGCGAACGTGGCCGCCCTGGAGAGCGAACTGGCGGTGCTGCGCGAGGTGGTGGCCGAACGTGACCGCCTGCTGCAGGAGGTGCGCGAGCTGCGCGCGGAGGCGCTGCCGCTGCGCGAGCAGGTGGCGCGCCTGACCGCCACCGGCGAACACCTGGCGGCGCAGCTGCAGGACACGAAAGCGGAGCTGAAGGAAGCCCGGGAGGACGGCCGTCAGCTTCAGGCCGAACTGCTGGCTCTCGCCCGCCATGACGGGAAGGTGAAGAAATGAGACAGGAAACTACGTTTCGCATCCGAGCGCTTCGCCAGGCTCTGGAAAAGGCTGTCCGGGAGCTGCCGGACGAATACAGGAACGGTTCACGCTGGTGTGAACTGAAAAACTTCCCGGCCGGCAGCTGCGATCTGGCCAGTAATTGCCTGGCACAATACCTTAAAGACTGCGGAGAAAGAGGGGAGCCAGGCATTCTGTTTATGTGCGGTAATGAGACTTTCCGTAAGGCAGAAAATTCCACTATTCATGGCCATGTCATCGTCATACTTGACGGTGAATACATCGACCTGACGCTCGATCAGTTTGATGAATATGCGGACTACATACCGGCTGAGTCACTCGAAACCGGCGGTGTACTTGGCACGCTGCTGAGAAAAATCCCGAAGTATGAAGGAGAAATAGAGACCCGCCGGATAAACCTCGATCGCCTCCAGGGAATTTACGCATGGTTACGGAACCGCGCCGACGCAATATTGAAAGCAGATCCTGAATGGCTGGCCTGGGAACGGTCGATAGAAGAAGCAAGGGAAGCCGCTTTTAAGATGTTCCCGTTTCTCTCTGACGTGCAGAAAACAGAGTGCGAACAGGGCCTGGACCGTCAGGAGGCGGCCAGATAAAGATTTATCATTACACTGACCTGAACGGCCTGAAGGGCATCATCGAATCAGGCTCACTGTGGGCGACGCACTTTTCCTTTCTCAATGACAGCAATGAACTGACTCACGGCATGAACTGCCTTGAGAATGCCCTGCAGTACCTGAGGGACGACTTTAACCCTAAAACCCTAGTTCATCGAACAGGCACTGACGCATTTCAGAATGCACCGGGCTGCTCACGTCTATAACCTTTCGTTTTGTCTCGAATCCGACCTGTTAAGCCAGTGGCGGGGCTATGGCAACTCTCAGGGCGTGTATCTGAAATTTGATGATGGCGAATTGATTGCCTCCCTGGACCTCACTCACTACCAGGTGTTTAAAAACCGTGTGATTTATACCAAAGAGGATTCCACGGCTGAAGCCCGGAATGAAATCCTCGCCTTCTTTCGTCAGCCAGAGGTTCAGGCGGCAATAAATGCAGATGTAATGCATGAGATGATCCAGGCAACCAAACTGGCACACATCCATTGACAACCATGACACAGTCAATGCCGTCCAGATGTTCACAGGCAAGCAAACCGTTCTGCCATAAGCGCTCAAAGATTGGAGATACGCCGTTGCAGTACAGGTAGAACCATGAGAACCTTTGAGCGGCTTTATGCTGAGTGGCGGCTACGCCTTACCGGGCCTGCAATTTCATTAGGCAATATCTTAATATTCCCGTCAGCTCACGGAGCAGGACATCTAATTTATTATTTATTCGAAATAATAACTCTCAGAAATAGTAAAAATTACCTCAATCCTAAATTTTTAATCCAGCCTTTTACTATATCGTTCTTATCCGCTGTTGATTAATATATCGCCCATCAGGTCGATGGAGTAAGCGAGGCCACCAAAAGGACAAGGGGTAGTATGATTTCGATTTTGCTTGTAGACGATCATCCAGCAATTTGCTTTGCATTGAAGGTGCTTCTTGAAAAGCACGGGGACACGATTGTCAGTACCTCTACGGGT
Organism: Enterobacter huaxiensis; assembly: GCF_003594935.2. Lineage (NCBI taxonomy): Bacteria > Pseudomonadati > Pseudomonadota > Gammaproteobacteria > Enterobacterales > Enterobacteriaceae > Enterobacter > Enterobacter huaxiensis. The sequence goes on from NZ_CP043343.1 coordinate 59,361, forward strand.
GAGAATCTGCTTTCCCAGCTGCATCAACAGCGCCCGGAATTATTAATTCTGGATCTTGAGCTTAAACACGCCGATGGTCTCGACCTGTTGCCGCGTATTAAGACACACTTCCCGGAGCTTAAAATACTGGTCTTTACCAGCCAGTCCGCGGGTATATATGCACTGAGAACGTTGCACGCCGGGGCGCAGGGGTTTATCAATAAGAATATGCCGCTGGAAAACGTTGAGCCATTGTGCAGGCTCATTATGGCGGGCTATCAATGTTTTCCCGAAGGAACGCTGTTCAAAGCCACCCTGGTTAACGAAAAAAGCGATGCGTCCGACGCGCTGTCAGGACGTTTTTCGGATCGTGAAATTGCCGTTCTCAATTACCTGAAGCAGGACAAGAGCAACAAAGAGATCGCCGATCTCTTAATGCTCAGCAATAAGACCATTAGCACCTATAAATCCCGGATGCTGCAAAAATGCGGCTGCGACGATCTCAATCAGCTTATCTCACTGGTTTTCAGGGAGGGTGACAATGAGAATTCTTAGCGGGCTGCTGCTCTTATTCGTTGCTTATGCGGTAACAGGTGCGACGACGCAGGAGCCTCTTAAGCTTCTTTCACGCAGTATGGAAGTCATTGCCGATCCGGGGCTCAGCGCCAGCGAATGGCGCTGGGTGCGTGAACACCGCAAGATTCGCCTGGCCGTCTGGCTGCCAATGTCGCCGCCCTATGACATTACCACCGGGCTTAATGATTACGGCGGCATTAACGCCGATTTCATCGGCCTGGCAGCGGATAATCTTGGCGTCGAAATAGAGGTTATTCGCTATCAACAATACAGCGATGCACTGGACGCGTTACGCTCAGGAAAAGCGGATTTCATCGCTCAGGCCAGCGATAACCAGCAAAATCAGGGGCTGATACTGAGCCACCCCTACAGCCCCAACGCTGCTGTGGAAGTGGTGAATAACGAAGCCACGCAGGATGATGCGGTCAGAAAGATTGCTATCGCACCGGGCTACGATCCTCAGCGCGTTCTGAAGCGCTATCCGAATGCGGAAATCATACCGTTCTATTCCCCGCGCCACGCGCTTGAAGCACTCGCATTTCGAAAAATTGATCTTTTCTTTTGCGATGGCGTCACCGCCCGCTATCTGGTGAATCAGTCGAACATCAGCAACTTACGCATCCGGCCCCTTAACTCGCCCTTTGCCGTTTCCGGGTATTCCTTTGCGGCGATGCCAAAGATGCAAATTTGGATCAACGTGCTCAATAACGTGCTGGCCGCGCTGCCGGAAGGCGCAAGCATAGAGATCCACCGCCGCTGGAATGGCGGCATCCCGCTTTCACTAAGCGAACGGCAGCCGGCCTTTACCTCGCTGGAAAGTAAATGGATTAACGAACACAAACGTATACGGGTGGCGGTGGCGGAAGATAACCCGCCGGTCGCCTTTTTTGATGAAAGCGGCCAGATGCGCGGCATCATTGCCGATGTTCTGACCGCATTACAGCTGCGCACCGGGTTTAACTTTGTCATCCAGCGTTATTCCACGCAGCGGGCGGCGCTGGAGTCGGTTAATGCGGGTAAAGCGGATTTGGTTGCAGGCGTAACGCAGGGGGATATCTGGCGTTCTGATTTACTGACCACCCGCACCTGGCTCTATAACTCCTGGGTGATGGTCGGGCAGGCGCATCATGCTCCCGAGGCGGTGAACCCCGGCGTGCTCAGTCTGGACGGACAGTCGCCGGAAGAGTGGCTGCGCAAGCAAAACGGCGGCCAGCTGGAAAAAATCGACACCTGGCGACGCGGCTTAAACCGCATCCTTCACGGCAATGGCGAGATGATGGCGATGCCGCTGATTGTTGCCAACGCGCTGCTGGCAACGAAAGAGTATGCCGCGCTACGTATTCTGGGGAGTATTGACATCGATCCGATGCGATTCTCGTTCGGGGCATCGCGTCAGTCCTGGCCGTTAATCACCATTTTGAATAAAGCGCTTATCAATATTCCGCCGGAGGATCTTCACGCCCTCACCCGCGGCGGGAGCGCCGGCAGTAGCTTCGACTCGACCGGGCCAAGACAGATAGCTCTGAGCACGGCGTTAACGGTCGGCATGGCTACCGCATTTCTCCTTCTCGTCGTGGCCGGCTACGGCTATCGTCGCCACCTGCGCTACCGGCAGAAAATGCTGGGGATCGTCACCGCCCAGCGTCAGTCCAGGCGTCTTGCTCAGCGCGTCAGCCGGGAAAAGAGCGCTTTTCTGGCCACCATGAGCCATGAGATCCGCACGCCGATCGGTGCGATCCTCGGGATGCTGGAACTGGTCATGAAGCGTCCTGGCGATACGCAGCAAAACCGTCAGTCGGTGCGGGTGGCCTGGGACGCAGCCCAGGCGCTCCTGCTATTGATTGGCAATATTCTTGACGTGTCGCGCATTGAGTCAGGCCGCCTGGTGCTGCGCCCCGAGCGCGCATCTCTGCGCAAACTGATTGAGGAGCCCGCGATGCTGTTCGACGGTATGGCGGCTCAAAAAGGGCTGGCATTTGTACTGGAACGTGATGCCGATCTGCAGGGGAACGTGCTGGTCGATCGCAGCCGCTTCAGGCAAATTTTGGTCAACCTCGTTGGGAACGCGATCAAATTTACCCAAAGCGGCCAGGTAACGCTCCGCGTGCAGCTCGACGCACGCGAGGATGGCTATCTGCTGCTGCGTATAGACGTTGAAGATACCGGCGAAGGTATTGATGAAGCCACCCGGGAGCGGTTGTTCCAACCCTTTGCTCAGGGCAACACACCCAACGTCGCACAGGGGAGCGGTCTGGGTCTCTATATCTGCCACACACTGACAACAATGATGGGCGGCAGCTTAGCGATTGACAGCGAGCCCGGCCGCGGAACCAAGGTCACGGTGTCCCTTGCGCTGCCGGTCATGGAAGGGCGGCAGGATGTCTCTGATATACGGCCCGCCTCACAGCATTCCCGCGCTTCCCTGAGCGTGATGATTGTCGACGATAACCCCGTGGGCAGGCTGGTATTAAGCCAGCAGCTGAGCTGGCTCGGTCACCGCGTCATCAGCGCCGACGGCTCAACGTCGGCGCTGGAAAAGCTGAAGGACGCTCGCCCTGATGCGGTCATCACCGACTGTAATATGCCCGGCACGAGCGGATTTGAGCTGGCGCATATCATCCTGGGACGCTATCCCGAAGTGGCCATCTTTGGCGCGACCGCAGACGCGCGGGAGAGCGTGCGTGAAAAGGCCAGGGAGGCTGGAATGCGCGATTGTCTGTTCAAGCCGGTAACCCTCAGTATGCTCACCGACCTCCTGGCGCCCCTCAAAAGCACCGCTCCGGTTCCCGATGTACCGCAGCCGGAGTACGACCTGCCGCCAGAGCTGCTGGAGGGGGAAAACCTGCCCCTCTTTCTTTCGCTCCAGATTTCCGTCATTGATGAATCTCTCGCCCAGTTACGCGCATGGCACAACGCGCCGGAGACCGCTCTGCGCGAGACGCTGCACAGGCTGCGCGGTGGTATCGCGTTATTGGGCGTGCCAACGCTGGTAGCGCGCTGCGAAGAGCAGGAAGAGAATCCGGACAGCGAAGGCATTCACCGGCTGGAAGCTGAACTTGAGCAGCTTCGCGCCGCGCTACAGCGTTGGCATGATACGGGGCAACATCCTTAATCCGCGTCCTACATTCGATGAGGACGCGTCTGCATCGTTTTGGCTACCCGCGCTGCAGTACTCTTTTGTGCACAGGAGATTGCCCGAGCATCAGCTCAGGCAATACATCAACAAAGGAGAAAGGCTATGAAGAAATTAGTGTCCGTATTAACCGTCGTTGCCGCCATAGGGATGTTTGCTTCAGCTTCTGCACACGCCGCTGAAACCTGTGCAGCCAAAAGCGCCGCGCTGGAAAAAGAGATTAAGATTGCCCAGCAGTATGGCAATACTTACAAAGTGGACGGCCTGAAAAAAGCTCTGGCAGAGGTCAAGGCACACTGTACCAACGCAAGCGTGCTGGCTGATGCTCAGAAAGACGTGAGCAAGCTGGAGAAAAAACTGGCTGAAAAACGTGGCGACGTTGCTGAAGTTCAGGCCGATCTGGCAGAAGCTAAAGCAAAGGGTGATGCTAAGAAGATCGCCAAGTACCAGAAAAAACTGGCAGAAAAACAGGCGGATCTGCGTGAGATTCAGCAAGAGCTGAGCCAGGCTCGCGCCGAGCTGGCAGCCCTTAACAAGTAAGCCCTGTAGGGCTTAGTCGTGGGTAGCCAAAGCTGCCCACGATGTTGACGCAAGATGCAGATCCAGCATCGTTTCGCGCAGCTGCATTGGGTTCATCTCGCCCAGCCCCTTGAAGTGCTGCACGTTCGGCTTGCCCTTCTTGCGCAGCAGCTCCAGCACGCCGGCCGAGTCCCCTTCCACGAGGAACAGATCGGTGTGATTAAGATCTTGAGCGGTATAGTCCGCGGAACTTGCCCGGCAGCGTGGGTGTGGGGCAGCTGGTCAGCTTTTTACGCACCACTTTCTTGGCGACACGCAGGCGACGCTGAACACTGGAGATCGCCATTTCAGCCAGCATTTCTGCGGCCTGTACGTTCTGTTTCAGCCACAGGGTAAACGCATCTTTCACCACCCCAGACACGAACGCCGCACACTGGCGCGAAGAGAGGCGCTCTTTCGTCTGTCCTGCAAACTATGGTTCCCGCATTTTCACTGAGAGCACATACTCGCAGCGGTCCCAGATATCTTCCGCCGACAGCTTGCCGCCTTCCGGCGGCCACAGTAGCGTCCAATCGACCGCCTCGGTATCGCCAGAGAAATTATCAGGAGTGTGCACAATGATCACGAAGAAACAAAAAGTAGTAGCTGGAAATACTTTCTCCGTAACCGTAGAACCATCGCCGTATGTAGCCATTAAGCCAGTGCTGGTAACGAACATTGCGCCCTTACAGGGCGAGCGTTATCGCTTCGCAATTCCGGTGATTTACATGCCCTGAGCCCCAATTTAATACTCTGTGGCATGTATATCCGCGCCCTGCCAAACTGCTCTTCACCGTCGATTGCGGCTGGAATTTGTTTATCAATAAGCTCGGCGATTGCGTGACCTCGTGGACCCGTCTCTGCGTCGAACGCATGCTTGCCTGCGGCCACGCCAGTATGAAAGTTCGCCGCTACTGCTGTTCATCAGCAGGCTGCACCCACAGCCGCTTCTTCTGCCAGAACTGCAAGTCCAAAGCCTGCAGCTCCTGCGGTTTCAAAGCCACCGATCAGCGGGTGTCGCAGCAGAGCCACATCCTCCCCGACTGTGACTGGCAGCATATCACGTTTACCATGCCCCACCTTCTTTGGCCCTTTTTTAACAACAACTGGCCACTGCTCAACGCACTCTTCCGTGCCGCCACCCGGGCCATGCTCCGGTGGGCCCGTAAACAGGGTGTGGAGGTCGTAATCTTCTGCGCCCTGCACACCTACGGCCGCTAGCTCAACCAGCCACCTGTCCGTCATCCTCGGCGGGCTGGATATAAAGCACGGAGTCTGGCGCGATCTCTTTTTTAAGAAGCAGCCCGTGGAGGAAATCTGGCGCGGAGCCGTCATCCGGCTGCTGCGCCACAGCTATGACCTGATAAATCCCAGAAAGTCTTGCCCGGGCTAGGGCCAAGAAGCAGTGGCAGCGCTATCTGTAGGCGCAGTATGGGCGCCGCTGGAAGGTCCACTTTGCAAAGAAAACCCAGGGCGCCTGGGGGAGCGTCAAATTCCTCGGCCGCTACCTGAAGCGCCCGCCGGTGTCGGCAGCTAAGCTTAGGCACTACGGCGGCGGCGCCGTGGTGCACCACTGGTACGACCACCGTACGCAGCAGTACCGGCAGCAGACGCTGACCCAGAAAGTTATGATCGGGCGTTATATCAGCCACGTGCCGTCGAAGCATTTTAAAATGGTGCGCAACTATGGCTTTTTATCCAACCGGAAGCGGAGAGAGCTGCTGCCGAAGGTGTACGATGAATCGCCACGGATAATCTAGACACTTCCGAGCCGTTGATAATACTGGTTTTCATATTCTGTCGGTGACATCTGATTGCTCGAACCATGCCGACGCTTACTGTTATAAAACATTTCGATGTAATCAAAAATATCGCTGCGGGCTTCTTCCCGCGTTCCGTAGAGCTTTTCTTTATCCGTTAGCGTTTCAGCAACTGGAAAAAGCTTTCTGCAACCGCATTATCGTGACAGTTACCGCGACGGCTCATGCTTTCCTCCTGGCCGTATGATTTCAGGAACGACTGCCACTCATGGCTTGTGTACTGACTGCCCTGGTCCGAGTGAACCAGCACCTGTTTTTGGGGATTACGCCGCCATACAGCTATCAGCAGTGCGTTCAGGACAATGTCCTTTGTCATCCGGGATTGCATTGACCAGCCGATAATTTTGCGTGAGAACAGATCAACAACCACAACAAGATACAGCCAGCCTTCGTGGGTCCTGATGTAGGTTATGTCCGTTACCCAACGCTTATCCGCAGCATCCGGATTGCACTGTCGCTGGAGACTGTTGGGCGATACAGTACTGGTCTCGCCTTTGCGTGCCAGCGGGCTCCGGTACCCGACCTGTGCCTTTATTCCGGCACGATTCATCAGTCGCCAGGCTCTGTTCACTCCGCACTGTTGCCCGCTATCCCGCAATTCCAGATGGATCTAGCGATAACCATAAACGCAACCGGACTCCAGCCAGACCTGTTTGATCTGTCCCGTCAGTCTCAGATCTACCTGGTGGCGCTGATAATACGGTTGCTTAAACCAGGCGTAAAAGCCACTGTGATGAACATCCAGCACCCTGCAGAGCAGACGAACAGGCCAGCAACGGGAGTTGTCACGAATATGGGCGTACCTCAGTCGGACAGCTTTGCGAAGTACGCCGCGGCTTTTTTTAATATGTCCCGTTCGTCAGTGACCCGCTTCAACTCGTTCTGGAGTCGGCGGATCTCGGCCTTAGCATCTGACTGTTCTTTATTAGTGGATGAGTCCGGACCGTACTTCTTTATCCAGGCGTAAAGGCTGTGGGTGGTGATATCAAGACGTGTTGCAACGCTGAAAACAGAATGACCGCGATCAATAACCTGTTTCACTGCTTCAATTTTAAACTCTTCGGGATAGCGTTTACCGCTCATGGGCACCTCGGAGTCATCTTAAATGACTCCGAGGTGCCTGTTAAACCCGTGGCGATTCAGGTGGCTTCAGAGATACCTGCATTCTGATAGGCATCTTTAACTGTTCGTGCGAGTTCAGCCAATTTAATCACGGCGATGATGTGATGATCTGTAAAACGGGCTTTACGCATAGTGATCTCCTTAATTGAGAAATCAATTATGCCGGAGGGTCTCAAAATCTGAAGAGGAAAGTTATTCGGGATACTTATAATATTACTAACTAAGAACTATGGATGCTATAGAAGTAGGCCATGACTATTCGATAGTTTCATGCTGTCCTTTATTTACATAACTGGGACTTAACTGTCTATCATTGAATAATTCTGCTCAGTAAGATAGCTAATGTAGCATCCCTGCCAAAATCCTTCTATAACAATGACTTGCGTAAATTTCATTCTTTTATTGAACTTCCGTTTACTTTACAGGAAATAATTCTAATTGAGATGAGACATTTACGGTTCATTTCTTTTAAAAGTGTAATGACTTTCCTATTATTTGTCTGGGGATTGACTAAAATTATCCGTATGTAAGAGAATATGTCTCATGAAGTAAATCTTCATAACATAATTCAAATCTCTACCTTTGAGTTTTGAATTTATCGCAGGGCATCTCCTGTTTTAATTTTTCATTTTATAAAATTAATGGACTTAATTATGAAAAAAACTCTCATTGCACTTGCTTTAATCTCCGCTCCTGTGCTGATGTCCACCGCAAACGCAGCAGACGGAAGCATTAACTTTACCGGTAACATTACTGATGCTGCATGTACTGTTGATACAAACTCTGCAAGCCAGACTGTAACCCTGGGTAATGTAAGTTCCGCTGCATTCAATGCGGTCGGAAGCACTGCAGCTCCTACCAAGTTTGATATCAAACTGACTAACTGCCCAGAAACTGTTACCTCAGCTGCAGTTAAATTCGATGGTACTATTAATGCTACTAATAGCGATCTACTGTCTGTTTCTAGTGATAGTACTGCTACAGGTGTTGGTATCGCTATTTATGAGGCCAATAGTTCTACTCAGGTCCCAATGCTGACCAGTTCAGCCTCCCAAACTATCGATAGCACTCTTGCAACAAATACTTTGTCATTCGTTGCTAAGTATATGGCTACAGCAGCTAAAGTAACTGCTGGTAGCGCAAATGCAGTAACAGACTTTACTATTATTTATAATTGATTTTTTTAAGCCCCTCAATATGGGGGGCTTATGAATGGAGTGGATTAATGAAATGGTATAATGTTTTTTTTTTAATACTAATCATAGGTAAGATTAACGGTGCTTTTGCTGGAGTAGTTGTGGGAGGAACTCGTGTTGTCTATGATGCCAGCAAACGTGAAGCGTCGATATCGATAAAAAATCCTGAGAAAACAACTCCATATTTAATCCAGTCATGGGTTGAATCAGATAATTCTTCTGAGGTTAAAAAAGCACCGTTTGTAGTTACTCCACCATTGTTTCGCTTAGATGCTGGTCAAGAAAATCTAATACGTATCATCAGTACAAATGGCCAACTACCGGAAGACAAAGAATCTGTTTTTTGGCTGAATGTTAAATCTATTCCGTCGTCTGAAAAAAATGATAAAAATCAGCTTCAGATAACTGTCAGGACGCGTATAAAAATATTTTATCGACCTGAGAGCATTAAGAATCAGAAATCTTCTGAAGCTTATAAACTTCTTACATTTTCTAAAAGCGGAAATGGTTTAGTAGTTCATAATCCAACACCCTTTTATATTTCATTTTATAGCTTAAAAGTAAATGGAAAAGAAATAAAAAATGTTGGGATGGTATCACCTAGGTCTACGTTGCCGATCCCTACAAATAATGGAAATACTGTTGCATATCAGACCATTAACGACTTTGGAGGTATTACAAAAGAAATAATTGCTAATTTCTGAAGATACTCCGTAGAAGCATGCTGTATATATAAATGAGAATTTAATTATGTGTTCCAATGTTTCATTATATGCTAAAAATAGTAACTCAAGTGATTTGAGTATTAAATATATAGGTTGGAAGAAGATACTTGTTAGCTTTTCAATTATTGTTACACCATGCGCACATAGTAACGAATACTTCAACCTTAATGCATTAGAAGCAATTGATGGAATACAAAATAAGATAAGTTTAGACAGTTTTTCTTCACGTGGATCTCAGATGCCAGGGGTGTATCGAGTTGATATTTATGTAAATGATAATAAAGTAGATACGCGAAGCGTTAATTTCTCCATGCATGAGGGGAAACTGCAACCTGTGCTTTTTGTCTCAGACTTAATTCTGATGGGTGTTAAAACTGAAGCGCTACCTAAGCTTAGCGGATTATCCCAGGATTATGAGATAAGGAAACTGGGGGATTTTATTCCTGCAGCAGAAAGTGTCCTCGACTTTGGTCAGCAGCGGCTTAACATTAGTATTCCGCAGGCCGCTATGAAAAATGATGCTCGTGGTTATGTTGATCCTTCTTTATGGGATCAGGGGCTCCCTGCATTTTTTACTAATTATAGTTTTACAGGCTCTAAAACTAATTATAAAAATGGGCAAGAAGATGGCAGTAGTTCTTTTCTAAACTTAAGAACTGGCTTAAATTTTGGTGCATGGCGTTTAAGAAACTACTCAACATGGAATAAGAGTAATAATGACTCTAGTCATTGGAATAGTATTAACACGTATTTACAGAGAGATATAACAACCTTAAAGTCACAATTCTTAATTGGGGACACTAATACAGCCTCTGAAGTGTTTGATAGTGTATCATTCAAGGGGGTTCAAATATCCTCTGATGACAATATGTTACCTGATAGTTTACGGGGTTTTGCGCCAGTTGTGCGGGGTATTGCTCAAAGTAATGCTCAGGTTACTGTAAGTCAAAATAATAATGTAATATATCAGACGTATGTAGCTCCAGGTGCATTTGAGATAAATGATCTTTATCCTACAGCATCAAGTGGTAACCTTGAAATTAAAATCAAGGAGGCTGATGGGCGTGAAAGAATTTTCATACAACCATTCTCCGCTGCACCTATCATGCAGCGAGAGGGACGTCTAAAATATTCTGTTTCAACAGGAAAATACGACTCTCAGAATAATAATGCGCGTAAACCAAACTTCGTTCAAAGTACGATGATCTATGGTTTACCTTATGACTCTACAGTATATGGAGGGATTTTAGGTGCAGATAACTATAAATCCCTCGCTGTCGGTGTTGGTCACGGTTTTGGAGATATAGGTTCTTTATCATTTGATGTCACTTTTGCAAAATCAAATATGATAGATGAGTCAAAAAAAGAAGGTGAGTCTTTTAGATTACAGTATGCTAAGAGTTTAGTTCAGACTGGTACATCAATCACGGTGGCTGGTTACCGTTATTCTACTAGTGGTTTTTATGACTTCTCTGAAGCAAATGAACTTCAATTCAATAACTCTGACTCGTGGCGATTACAAAAGAACAAGAGAAGCAAAACACAAGTTAACATAAGCCAGTCTTTTGGTGACTATGGTAGTATGTTTTTATCAGGTTATCAGCAAGACTATTGGCAGACTAAAGGTTATGAAAGGAATGCTTCTTTAGGCTATAATATAAGTTTTTCAGGTATTACTTATGGCTTAAATTACACATGGAGCCAGATGCCAAATGGAAAAGAGGCGGATAAATTATTAGCATTTAACATGCAAATTCCTTTAAGTAAATGGATGCCAAATAGTTGGGTAACTTATAATTCTAACTCAGTAAATGGACGAAGCCCATCTCATCAAATAGGTATAGGTGGTACAGCATTATCTGATAATCGTTTAAGCTATTCGTTACAGACTAACAGAAATGAGGGCGCAGGAAGCAATAGTAGCTCGACGTCAGTATCATATAAAGGGGGTAAAGGCATAGTAAATCTTGGATATAATTACAATAATATCTCACGACAGATCAACTATGGTGTACAGGGAGCTGCGATTCTTCACCCTTATGGTTTTACTCTAGCACAACCAATTGGAGACACTTTTGCTCTGGTTCGAGCTCCTGAAGCCTCTGGTGTGAAAATACAAAACAATGCAGGTGTTTATACCGACTGGGCTGGTAATGCTATCATTCCATATGTAACTACATATCGAAAGAATCGTATAGCGTTAGAAAGTGATACACTTGGAGAAGATGTTGAAATTGATACAAAGGTAAAAACTGTTATTCCCACACAGGGAGCTCTTGTCATGGCGAAATTTGATACGAGAGTAGGGTTAAGAGCATTCCTGACACTTAAGCACAATGGTCAATTCGTTCCTTTTGGTGCTAATGCAGTTCTTGAGGGTGACAACACGTCAAGTGGGATTGTTGGAAGTAATGGTGAGCTTTATATGAGTGGTTTGCCCTATCAAGGAAATATTAGGGTTAAATGGGGGCCTGATAAGCTTGATAGTTGTAATGTGGAATTAGCGATCACTGAAAAGAAAGTTAAAGGCATCTTAACTTTAATAAGAGATTGTAAGTGATAGTTATTTTTTTCTCTAAAAAGCAATTGGAATTGGTGTGAATATGTATAAATTTAAGTGGTTTTTAACCTGTTTTCTTTTTGCTCATTCATATAGCTTTTGTTTGGCGGACACTGCTACAGTGAATTTTACTGGTAATGTAAAGAAAGCCGTTTGTACCCTAAATTCTGATACTTATAATATAAACCTTGGAGACTGGAGCACCTCGGATTTTACTTCTATAGGCTCAACTACAACATCAACCGCTTTAGATATTGTCTTGAATTGTCCAAGTTCAGACATAGCTGTTACAGCAGAAATTATAGGGACAGCTGATACTACACAGTCGGGTACGATTAGTTTAACATCATCGGCTAATTCAGCATCAGGTATTGGAATTCAAATTCTTGATGAAGCAAGTAGTCCATTAACTATTAATAGCCCTTTTTTAATAGAAAATAGCATCTCTAATCAAAAAATGAATTTGGCATGGAAGGCAAGGTATATACAAACTAGTAATACTGTAAGTGAAGGTACTGCAAATGGTTTAATTAATGTATCTTTCACTTATAACTAGAGCTATACCGAATGTGTTTTTGATAATATTAATATATTAAGAGTGTTGATATGAAATCTTTTTATTTATTCTCTGCTGTACTTGGGTCTTTACCTGGTTTAACGATAGCAAGTGCAGGCTCGATTATATTCGAAGGTTATATAACTGAAAATGCTTGTATAATCGAGAGTAACGATGTATCACAGGTTGTTGACTTAGGTACAATTAGCACATCCGCATTTAGTGCGGCAGGGCAAGTGGCATCACCGACTCGCTTTACAATAAGCTTGAAGGATTGTCCGCAAACCGTCAAATCAGTTTCATTCACGTTTAATGGAGTTTCCGATCAAAATAATCCTACTTTAATATCGCTAGACGATGATAGTTCAGCTTCAGGTATTGGCATAGCATTGTATGAATATGATAGTGTTTCTCAAATTCCTTTATTTTCAGCCTCTAAAGTAAGAGAGCTAAATGCTGATACCGATGTCAATGTTTTGACATTTATCGCAAAGTATATGGCAACACAAGCAAAAGTAACACCTGGTACTGCTAACTCAGTTACTGAATTTGTTGCTGTTTATAATTAGCTATATATTGGTATGGCATCATTCGGAACTTCAATTTAAATTGATAAGGTTTATATGTTTAACGTTCTAATTGAATCTGAAAATTCTTATTTTTGCATAGGTATAACTGCAATTCTAAAAAAATTGATTTCTGATAAAGTTAATGTTGAACAGATACATAAGCTAACCCCCTTTGATGACTACAGTTTTGACTGTTATTTTCTTACTGTTAAACCTGGAGAGGAGTATCTTTGTTATCCTTTAATTGCTAATCTGCCTCCAGATAAAATAGTTTTTTTTGTCTCACCAAAAGATGAAAAGAATAATTGCTTTAGTATGACGAATTGTTCTAAAAGGGTTTCTGTGATTTACAGGGATATGAGTATACAGTTGTTAGAAGATGCTATAAAAAAAAATATTACAATCAAAAAAAATAATGTATCATGTCATAATTGCAATAGAATACGTTTGACATTTGAAGAAATAATGATTCTTTCCTTTTACAAATCAGGATTCCGTGTAAAATCTACCTCGTTGTATCTTAAGAAGTCTGATAGAACGATTTATGCTCAATTGGATAGAATAAAAAAGAAATTTGGATTAGTTACTGAAAAAGATTTCCATCATCTAGTGAACAATATTGATATTCATTCTGGTCCTAATATGTTTATGACTAGAAAAATAAAATGAGTTGCGTTATTCTCTCATAAATTAATCAAAGTTCCATGGTAATTTTTTAATGTCTACATGCTCACACTCAATTAAAATTTCTTAGTTGAAATTTCTGTCGTTATCCGATCGGATATTTGTGGTTTGAGCTTGCCCTATTAATCTTAAACATATTTCTGTATGAGTATCGGTACCTGCTTGCAGCGTATTAGCTAAGAAGAGAGGCATCAGGCCCGTTCGTGAACTCAGTAACCGATGTGGAACCGCGAGTTAGTCGCACAAACTATAGGTTTCAGCGTCCCGGTCCTGAAAAAATGGAAGAACGCTCTTTCATTAAAAAACTTATTAAGCCAAGTACTGCTTAGCAGAACAACATGGTTCTCTTTGAGCGGGTAGTCCACAGACTGATGGCAGAGACCAGTTCGTTGTTAAGCGCACTTGGCGACGGCTATACAACTCTTACTATGAAGAAATCGGCCCGTCACCTGAAGCCTAATATTTTAGTTCCTGCAGACCAAATGAAAAGTGGCTGACCGTTTTACTGATTATCAATGACCGGGCTGGCTGGCTCGATTGTATCAGCATATCAGGAATTGTAAGATCCCTGTCGCGTAAAGGATCCTCGTCGGATAATGCTGCGTGTGAAGGCTTCTTCGGGCGTGTCAAAAACGCAATGTTCTATGGCAGAAGCTGGTAGAGTATCACGCTAAAAAATTTATCTTTTTCCTAGACAGGTACATACTCTGGCATAACGCTTAATGTATCAAGCAATCATTAGGTGCAATGCGTCCAGTGAAGTACCAGCAGCATCTTGGGATCAAAACATAACAGCCCAGAAAAACATTCGCAGTCCATTACTATTGAGTCTCTACTATGTATGGCTGGGCTGTTTTTAAATGTCCACTTTGCGGCTAATTTAAAATGTCCACATGTGGATTATGTTCCAGCTTTTGCCAAAGATTTCTTCGCTTCTTGTCTGGAGTTCTGCAGGACTTCCAGCATGTCGTCCTGATTAAGACTTCGTTGTGATTTCTTTCTGCTTGAGGTCTGGCCGTCCAGTGATGGCAGGGCCTGCGAGCGGGTGTTGTCCCGTTTCTCCTGAATCAGCTTTATCATCTCCAGAGCCCGTTCCAGGCACTTGTTATCAACGATTGCTCCCTAGTCCAGTTCACCCAGCCGGTCGTACGTGACAAAGGGCAGGGAAGTACCGTTAGCCTGCAGCTCATTAGTGCCGTCCGGATACTTTCAGACATCGATGTATTTCACCTGAAAACCACGCTTTTCTTCATTATCTTAAATTAGAACGGGCGATCATGTAACATGAGGTGTGACCGTTTAAGACGGCCTCCAACTGAACAGGTGTTGGCACAGATACCGGTAATGTTCAGCTCGTTCATGGATCGGCCGGACAGAGTTTGTCCATCTCCGTCGGTGGCCTGCTTGTTGTTAATCCTGAAGACGCTGGCCTTGTCTCTGTAGAACACCAAAGGCTCACTGTAATGCTCCAGATAGCCCAAGATGGCTTCAAAATAGGTAAAGTTGGCTCAGAACTGACGAACAGAAGCTGCACAGGCGTTGGCTGTTTCAATGCTACTGATCCCTTCGAGGCGCATCTCCTTTATATGCCGGTCCTGAAGTGTTTGATTCGCTCATTCTACGCGACCTTTCGCCTGTGGGCTGTTGGCACAAATCAGCTCGATCCCCAGTTCCAAAAGTACGCGACAAAACTGAGTGACGCCGGTTGTAGTGGACCGCCATTATTGGCCCTGAAAATACCATGCTTGTCACTGTAGAACGCCAGCGGTTTGCCGTGTTGCTCGAGATACTCGCGGGTGACCATCATGTAATCAAAGGCTGATTCAGTCTCGTCGAATCGGAGGTGCATCAGGCGCCCAGTAGCATCATCAATGAAGACGTCTGCGGGAAGGCTCATCACCAGAACCAGATAACGGTTGTGAACGATTATTGTCCCGTTTTTTCTGGACCTGACGGGCAATATCCAACACATGGCCAAGTCTCTTGTTATCCACAATTGCGACGGGATCTACCTCAGACAATCGGTCATAGGTGGAGTAGGGCTGCAGCACGCCATTTAGTCGCAGCTCCTTATGTCCGTCAGGATAGTGCCAGACATCAATATACTTGCCGATGGCTCTTCGACTGTATTCGCTGAAATAGAGCCGTTTATCGTATTGTACTGTCAGGCTTTTTGATACACGACGGGGCTCTCGCCAGGTAAATTCCGCATCCAGGTCATCGTCTAATGCCAGTGGCCGGTGCGCGTTAAAATAATGCAAAGGTGCTTTGGCAAAGCGTCGGTTATAATCCGCCATGTATTCTTCCGCAAATGCATTCGCAGCTTCTATCGTACTGATCCCTTTAAGCCTGAGCTCCTTAACCAGCCGATTCTGAAGTGTCAGATGAACACGTTCCACTCGCCCTTTGGCCTGGCTGGTTTCCGCGCACAGCGGTGTGATATTGAGGCAGCGCATGGCTCGGGCAAACTACGTTTTACCGGGACCGGTGATGGCATGTTTATTATTGACCCGGAAGACGCTGGCTTTATCGCTATAAAGGATCATGGGCTTACCGTATTTCTCGATATAGCCACGGGTCGCTTCAAAATAGGTAAAGGTGGACTCAGATTTCACAAACAGCAGGTACATCAGACGACTGGTGGCATCGTCGACATAGACCAGTGCCGTACAGGGCCGACCCCGATTTTCAAACCAGTGATGGTCACAGCCGTCAATCTGTATCAGCTCGCCAGTACAGGGCCGCCGGTAACGGGGCTGATGAATTTTCGGTGCGCGTTGTCTTCGAGGGATCCAGAGTCCGGCTTTTAACATCAGGCGCCTGATGGTTTTCTTGCCAAGGACCAGACCGTGAACTTCCTCCAGCTTTTCCCGGGCCAGCGTGGGGCCAAAATCGCGGTAGCGTTTTCGTATGATACTCAGTGCTAGGTCAGTTAGTGATGTGGGCAACAGGCGGTTGCCAGTGCGACCGCGACTCTGGTTGTTCATACTAAGCGGTCCGGACTGGCGATAACGCTTCAGCAAACGACTGCAATGACGTGGCGTAATGCCGAGCATCTCAGCAGCCTGACCAGGACGCAGGTTACGTTCTATGACATCCTGAAGGATTTTGAGGCGGTTGATTTCTTTCGGGGTGAACATCCCAGCGTCATGTATAGCCATAGAAAACTCCTCATCAGGAAAAGTGAGTCGTTGGCTAGACCTATAGCCAGGACATTCCCTAATGAGCCACAAATAGACATTAGCATTGAGCCTTCACAAAGTTTGTCTGGGCTGTTTTTAAAGGTCCGCTTTGTGGCTAAATTAAACTGTCCGCGTGTGTGTTAAGTTTCAGCTTTTGCCGAAGATTTCCTGGCTCCTTGACTGGAGTTGCTGAAGGGCTTCCAGCAAGTCGTTCTGATTCAGACTTCGTTGTGATTTCTTGCCGGGTTGCTTCTTTCTACGTGAGGTCTGGCCGTCAAGTGATGGCAGGGCCTGCGAGCGGGTGTTGTCCCGTTTGTCCTGAATCAGCTTTATCATCTCCAGAGCTCGTCCCAGGCGCTTGTTATCGACGATAGCTCCCTGGTCCAGTTCTCCCAGCCGGTCGTACGTGATGAAGGGCAGGGAAGTACCGTTAGCCCGGAGCTCAATAGTGCCGTCCGGATACTGCCAGACATCAATGTATTTCCCCTGAAAACGCCGGTTTTCTTCATTATCTTCAAGCAGATATAGCTTCTTATCGTACTGTAATGTCAGGTTTTTTGAGACCTTACGTAGTTCACGCCAGGTGAATGTTGCCTACAGGTTTTCATTATTCTCAAGCGGACGGTGAACGTCGAAATCGTGACGAGGTGACTTTGCAAACCGGCGGTTGTAGTCAGCCATGAACTCTTCGGCAAAGGCGTTTGCGGCCTCTGGTGTACTGATACCACGGAGCCGCAGCTCCTTGACCAGGCGGTCCTGTAACATGAGGTGAGCCCGTTCTACACGGCCTTTGGCTGAACTGGTGTTGGCGCAGATGCCGGTGATGTTCAGCTCGTTCATGGCACGACCTAACTGAGTCTGGCCATCTCCGCCGGTGGCCTGCTTGTTGTTGATCCTGAAGACACTGGCCTTGTCACTGTAGAACGCCAGAGGCTTACCGTAACGCTCCAGATAGCGCTGGGTGGCTTCAAAATAGGTGAAAGTGGACTCAGAACTGACGAACAGAAGCTGCATCAGCCGGCTCGTCGCATCATCAGTGCAGGCCGGACCACGATCCTCGAACCAGCGATGCTCACACAGCCATCAATCTGGATGAGTTCTCCGGTGCAGGCCCGACGCGGTCGTGGCTGATGTACACACGGCGGCCGTAACTTGCGAGGGATCCATAAACCAGCCTGAGTCATCAGCTTGCGTACCGTCTCTTTGGCCAGATACAACCCATGAACCTCGGCAAGCTTCTCACAGGCTAAAGTCGGGCCAAAATCACCGTAACGTTCGCGGATAATACGCAGTGCTCGTTCAGCGAGGCCCGGCATGAGTTGCCGGTTGCCGGGCTGGCCACGACGACGGTTAACAAGTGAAAGCGGCCCATGTTCACGATAGCGCTCCAGCAACCGTCGGCAGTGTCTGTCAGATATCTCAAGCCGGGTTGCTGCAAGACGTGTGGTAAGACGGCGGTCGATAACGTCCTAAAGGATCCTGAGTCGGTTTACATCGTTCATTGAGAAAAACTCCGTTCCGTATGCCGTCATGAGTCTTATCCTTTGAAAGCAATTATCGCTGTGGTGAGACTGTAGCGCGGACATGTCATTTGGTCAGAGACGGACATCTTAATTTAGCTACTTGGATTGATGAACGCGGGGCCTGCGACGCGAATAAGGAACCCAGAGCCCATCAGCTGTCATCCATTTTCTGAGCGTTTCAACAGATACTGTAATGTTATGACGTTCGCGTAATTTTTCTGCGGCCAGGGTAGGTCCAAAGTCGCTGTAATGATCGTGAAGTAACGAAAGAACACGCAGCTTCAGTGACTCAGGAAGCCTGTGATTACCGGGGCGTCCACGCCGAAGGTTTACCAGTCCTGCAGTGCCAGACTCGCGAAAGCGGTTCATTAAACGCTGTGTCTGACGTTCGGTCAGAGCAAGCTGATGAGCTGCATCACGACGGCACATGCGTTTTTCAATAACTGACTGAATGACATTGATCCGGCTGAGTTCTTTATCTGACATGGTCACAAGCATCCTGATGTCTCCATGGCCTGAGGATTGGATCCTTTATGCCAGAAAAAGTGACATCACTAAATGGGTTAAATGGGGTGCGGACGAATTCCTGGACCTTCAGGAGTTAATTTATGCATTCATATGAGGAGCGTATCCGGGTCGTTGAACTCTATTACCGGTACGGTAAAAAAGCCTCTGTGGTTGTTAGAGAGCTCGGGTATCCGTCCACAAAACAGCTGGGCCGTTGGGTGCGGATCTATGAAGATACCGGCGACTTACCCAGAGATTTAAAGCCAAGAGAACGTTATTCACGTGCGCAGAAAATAGCTGCTGTTGAGCATTATCTCACGCACGGTGGATGCCTGTCGTTCACACGTCGCGCCATTGGTTATCCCAGCAACGAGGTTCTTAAATCTTGGATTCAGGAGTTTTACCCAAACGCGCGCCCCCTGGTCATTCGCTCAGGCCCAAACAAATGCTTTAGCCAGGAAGAGAGAGCTCAGGCCGTCCGTGAGCTCTGTAGCCGACATGGAACCGCGCGTAAAGTTGCACAAAGCATAGGCGTCAGCGTTCCGGTCCTGTACAAATGGAAGAAAGACCTTATCAGTGACGAGGCTTATCAATCCATGCGTAAACGTAATACGGCTTCACTGGGAAATAATCAGGATGTGTTGCTCGGTGAAATCCAGCGTCTCAGGCAGCAGGTTCATCAGCTGCAGCTCGAACGAGACATACTGACAAAAGCGAATGAACTGATAAAAAAAGACATGGGCATCAACCTTCTGACCCTGAAGAACAGGGAGAAAACCCAGATAGTTGATGCCCTTAAGAAAAAGTATCCCGTTGCAGAGTTGCTTAGCGTGCTGCAACTTGCCCGCAGCTGTTATTTTTACCACAAAGCGAGCCTGCGTCGGTGTGACAAGTATGCGGAAATACGCGTGATCATGTCTGATATCTTTGAGGAGAATTACCGTTGTTACGGCTACCGGCGTCTTCACGCGATGCTTCGCGGTAACAACAGGATTATTTCTGAGAAGGTCGTCCGCAAACTGATGGCAGAAGAACAGCTCTTTGTTAAGCGCACCAGACGACGATACAGCTCTTACTGTGGTGAAATCGGCCCGGCACCGGAAAATCTGCTCGCCCGTGATTTTAGTTCCTGCAGGCCAAATGAAAAATGGCTGACCGATATTACTGAGTTTCTGCTTCCGGCTGGAAAAGTCTATCTGTCGCCGATTATCGACTGCTTTGATGGCCAGGTCGTGAGCTGGTCGATAGGAACACGCCCGGACGCTACGCTGGTGAATACCATGCTCGATGATGCGCTCAGCACACTCAGCACAAATGACAAACCAGTGATACACAGCGACCGGGGCGGCCATTACCGATGGCCGGGCTGGCTTGATCGTATCAACACATCCGGACTTAAAAGGTCCATGTCGCGCAAAGGATGTTCGTCGGATAATGCGGCGTGTGAAGGCTTCTTCGGGCGGGTCAAAAATGAAATGTTCTATGGCAGAAACTGGGCGGGTATAACGCTGGAAAAATTTATCTACTTACTGGACAGATACATACGCTGGTACAATGAGAAGCGTATCAAGCTATCATTAGGTGCAATGAGTCCGGTGAAGTACCGACAGCATCTTGGGATCACAACATAACAGTCCAGGAAAACATCCGCAGCCCCCAAATAGACATTATCATTGAGTCCCTACACCCTACATGATCACTTCGCATAACAAAGATTATGTTAAACGACAATAAAAAAGACCATAATATCAATGGATTAAAAATTCCCTTTCTACCCTCTTCTTCCCGCATTATGTTATGGAAGCTTAAGGGAAAGTGTCCGCTCCTTGGTTTTCGATGCAGTGAAGCTCTGGTGGACATAAAAGCGTTTAGCTTCAACAGTCAGTGCATGACCATAATGGCACGACCCCCAATATTATCGGCTACTCTGTAACACCGTAATACGGCATCATGCAGCAAATCAGCCCCACGCCCTTTCCCATGAAACCCGGAATCTGGCCCAGGCGGATATCTTCGATTACATTTAAGTGTTCTACAACTTGGCCTCGTCGTGAGGACAGCATTTTTCTAATGTCGTGATGACAGTCCATAAAGGTATTTAGTTTAACATTGATTTTTTATAAAGTTTTATAGTAGTGCCACTTCTCTTCAATTTTGATAAAAAAACACACCATATAAAAATAAAGAAAATCCTATTTTTTAAGGTTATGATTGAAATGCCCAGTGATTTAGATTAATATCTAAAAAGAATTAAGCGATTCGATATGTTTATTGTACATTCGCATCTTCCTTCTAATAAGATATTGTTTATAGGATGTAGATAATAAAGCATAGAAAGAGTATCTCATGATAAAAAAATATAATAAATTTCTTTGTTCGTTATTTCTTATTTTATCATTCAATAGCTTTTCAAGCACAACGTTCAGCTTTAAATCTGGTACTAAAGTTATAACTTGCGGCAACTTATCAAGTGATAACTCGCTACAGAAGTTAGATCTAGATTTCGGTACTATAACTGTACCACAAAATGCTTCTGTTGGGACTGTCCTTTCACGTGTAAATATTGGTACATTCAATTTAATATACGGTTGTGATAATAGTTACTATAACAAAGGAGATGGTTTCAGTCTAAATCTTGGCTATAATAACATTGATGAGTCTCAATATGGAGGCGGTGTTTATAATACATCCATTCCTGGGCTAGGGATTAGAATATCGAATACACAGATTGGAGCCATGCCTTACTCTTCTGCACAACGGTCAGCAAAAGCTCAGCTTAATATGCCGCTGGTAGCCGAACTTGTTAAAATATCAGATGATATAACTAGTGGAACTTTATCTTCAGTAAACTTACTGGAGTTAACATTCTCTAATGCGATCTACAAGGCTAACATCGGTGAAGTAAATTTAGTTAATACTTCGATTATATATCCTTCATGTAATTTAGATACTAAGACTATCCAAGTTGATTTAGGTAGTAAAAACAAATTAGATTTTGATAAAGTGGGATCTTACTCTGAAAGTAATAAATTCAATATTGTTTTGAACTGTAATCAGGGTACAAATATTCAATTTAAAATAACCCCTGGTGCTGCAGGTGGTTTTGATAATGAAAATGGTGTACTTAATCAGGATGAAAGCTCGACATCGAAAGGCTATGGCGTTCAAATTCTTAAGGATTCAAATCCGTTGATTTTTGGTCAAGAAATGTCTGCAGGAAAGTCTGATGAATCTGGAAGAGTTGAGATCCCTTTAAACGCTAGACTATACAAATTATCAGAGTTCGTATCACCTGGAATTGTTAAAGCGTCAGCAACGTTTACCATCACATACAATTGATATGTGATTTATAATATCAAAATTTATGAGTGTTGAAATGAAAACATATGTTTTTTTGGCAATTGCTATTATTGCTGAAGTAATTGGCACAACCTTAATGAAAAGCTCAGAGGGTTTTACGAAACTCTGGCCATCTTTAGCCACTGCTTTTTTTTACTGTGCCGCATTTTACTCGTTGTCACAGACTCTTGAATCTATTCCAACAGGAATAGCTTATGCAATATGGTCGGGTGTCGGTATCGTTCTTATAAGCATTATTGCGTGGATTGTAAATGGTCAACGCCTTGATTTTGCATCAATTATTGGTATGTGCATGATTTGTTTAGGTGTTGTTGTGATCAATGTTTTTTCTAAAACTGCAGTACACTAAGCAGACTATTAAATATTATTAATGAGTTGGCATTGACTTCATTTAAATAACATATGGACCTAGAGTGTCAACAAGGGAGTAGTAACGAAAATCATATTTCTTGGAGTTTTTATTACAAGGTCAATCTTAAGATAGTCATTTGTAAGTAATTCTAAAGCCATATATATTAACGTCATGTATTTCTTATTTTAAATTACGTGATGGTTTTTTAATACTAGATGTGTTATTTTTTTCATCAAAAATACATATGTGTATTATCTATATGTCCGTATCGTTTAAAATTAATTTTTCTAATGTAAACTCAATCGTCCTATATGATTAAGGATAATATATGGTTTTTTATAACAAGAAAATTTCAGTATCTCTGATTTTGATGTTCTTATCATGTTTTACACATTATGCTCACGCAACATGTACCCGTTATCTAACTAATCCGATTAATGAAACCACCCTAAATTTTGGCACAATTATAGCGGATAATGACGCAGCTATTGGTTCTGTCCTAGCTACAGCTACTGTTCCTGCTACTCACAATTCATATCTAACCTGTGGTGCTCCTTATATTGATCTTTATTCAATGTTGGTGATGTTCACTGAAGCATCTACAACTGTCGACAATACCATGCAAACTAACTTACCCGGCGTAGGAATTCGCATTGAAGTTCCTAAAAATACGGTTCCTACCCCTTCAACTCCAACAGGTCCGTATATAAAATACGTTAATGACACAACTTATAATCAATCGAGGGCAAATATAAATTCCGATAGAAAAACCGGTTTGGCCTCTTACAATGTTGAGTTAGTGAAAACCGGTCCTATTACAGGGGGGGAGCTAACATCGGGATGGTTACTAAGAACGGTCTCTGCAATAAGTGCCTCCACTCAATATACTATGTCAAGATTGTATATTGGTGGTGGAACAATAGTTTCACAATCGTGTAAAGTTGATAATAATGTTATTAATGTTACGATGAATGATGTTATGGACACTGATTTTAATGGCTTAGGAAGTACAACTCCTGAAGTTAGTTTTAACATCCCATTGCAATGTGAAGCCAGCCAGAAAGTTACTGTTAAATTATCTGCAGGTGCCTCTGGTGGTTTCGATAGTGCAAAAGGAATTCTTAATCTAGATACAGTGAGTGATAGTACAGTAGCCGAAGGGGTTGGATTGCAAATATTATTTAATAATAATCCTGTGCCATTCGAAACAGATTTAAGTGTCGGGACGTCTACAGTTGGCGCTTATAACATTCCCTTCACTGCTCGTTACTATCAGACTGGAGCGAAGGTTAGCGCAGGCATTGCCAATGCATCAGCCTCTGTCTTACTTACTTATGAGTGATCAACAATAAAAATTGTCAGTGCTATTTTTATTGTTCACCTATTAAGAGGTGACTTATGAACTCCCTAGTGTTTTGGATAAATTTCATGTGGCCTTACAAATATTGATTGGAGAACCTTTTGAAAAATAATCAACCGACGCAACCGTCACGCCGAAAAATTCTGAAACAAACACTTGCTGTTTCAGCTATTTCTTTCACAGGCATAGCGGCCTTATCAATGCCCTCAATATCTTTTGCGGCATCACTAAGAAAAGAGGAACGTGATGCAATGACGCCAGATGCTGTGATTGAACATTTTAAAAATGGTAATTTACGCTTTCGGGAAAATAGGCCTGCTAAACATGATTATCTTGCACAGAAGCGAAGCAGCATTGCTGGTCAGTATCCTGCTGCGGTGATCCTTAGTTGCATTGACTCACGCGCGCCAGCAGAAATTGTACTGGATGCGGGCATAGGGGAAACGTTTAATTCACGAGTTGCGGGGAATATAAGCAATCGTGATATGCTTGGTAGCATGGAGTTTGCATGCGCAATTGCAGGTGCTAAAGTGGTGCTAGTCATGGGACATACCCGTTGCGGTGCTGTGCGTGGTGCTATAGATAATGCTGAATTAGGTAACCTTACTGCTATGCTGGATGAAATTAAACCAGCGATTGAAAGAACAGAGTACAGTGGAGAACGCAAAGGGAGCAATTATGAATTTGTTGATGCTGTAGCCCGAAAGAATGTTGAGCTAACTATCGAAAATATACGTAGAAATAGCCCGGTGCTAAAAGAGCTTGAAGACCAGAAGAAAATCAAGATTGTTGGAAGCATGTACATGCTTACTGGAGGAAAAGTTGATTTTTTTGAAGTGTAAAGTTTATCTGTGAGTGTTTCACTTCATGGAGCATGTACTCCTCCTTCTCTGTATACATTTCTTTTCTCACAATGAGGCCTGTTCTAAGGCCTCTGGCCTGACGCCAACGAGATGTGTGTGGCATCACAGGCTCGGTTGTAGAACACTTCAATGTATTCCAAGATGTACATCCCGCTGGATCTCGGGTTGTGCATATTCATCTTGCTGATGAATTCTTTCTTCAACGAACTTAAGAATGGTTCGTTCACCACTTTATGACAACAGTTGCCTTGTCAGTTCATGCGCGGTGCCTAGTTTTTGGCCCGACAGAAGTGCGACCAGTCATCAGTTGATGGCCTCGCCTACGATTCACTCATCTCTGCTAGGTGATGAGTAATGCTCAGCCACTACCTGCAGGGTTCATTCCGCGAGGTACCTGGCCATGAATGGTAAACTTTACTGCCCAGATACAAACTTCGACATCCTGGGGGTACTGAGTCCGAATGTTGTTATCAGATTAGTGATTTGCTCACACTTAAAGGCTGTTTTATAGCTTTTTAGATAATATCTTTCAGCGCCCGGTTCTACAGGCTCGGGTCGGTAAACATCTGTTTAAGGCATCGATTGTCGTCCTCAAAATCCTTGATCTTTTTAATGTTAGAAACTTCCTTGCCGCCGTATCTGTACTTCCAGTTACAGTAGGTAGCCTCAGCGATATCGGCCCATTAACAGATCACTTAGCTCTAAATGAATTTATTCACATGATGTTCTTCCCTGACTTTATGTATATCTACCTTGTATATTGGCAAAATTCGTAGCCAATATATCTAATATGAAAGCCGCGATTATGTGAGAGAGTTGCAATACTGAGCTGTAACTAATAATTTCAGTGAAAATGTGGATTGGCTTTTTCGATATTGAATCCATCTTAATTATTTTTAATAAACAACAATGATTTTATTGATAATTTACAAGGCGGAAATTTTGTAATAATTTCATCAATTAAAAACTCTCCTTAAATAGAGAGTTCTCAAATTTGGGGTGATTAAAACCTATATATAGTCAAGGGAGAGGTGGGCATATAGCAAACGTACCATATTCAGATGTTAATCGTAGAGAATTTGCAATCTTCTGAAATCCTAACTTATAACTCTCCTTCCCTTTTCGACAATTATTGAATGCGGCCATGGGATAATTACTGTAACTTTTGCAATCAGTAACTTCTTGTTTTTCAATTTTAATGACCCCATTCCCACTAAACATTTCATATGTAAAGGTGAGCGTTGAGTTTTGACTACCTTTCTGAAATATCTCTTTGATATTTATGCTGCCATTCTTATTACTTTCAAAGTTTAATGATATATAGTATTTTGTACGCTGATTCTCTATCTCAAGTAAGCTTACACAGCTATATCCTGACATATCCTTTCCGTGACCATGCAATGGTAATAAGAGGATTGGAATTAGTATATTTCTATTCATCTGTCATCCTTACGTAGTTTTTGCAAGCAATAATCTTGTCATTATTGGTTATACATCGGCCAATATAAAATAATTCTGGCCTTTCCAGGTCGAATGCTCCAGGGACGAATACAAAAATTTTTTCCTCTTCCTTACAATCATCTATGTTTACGGCTTCATTTTTAATTAATTTCATGATCGTTTCCACTTGGGTTGATGAAAGTTGATCAAAAGTATATACAGCGCATTTACCCACAGTACCTGACTGATATGCAAAATCAAATCGATTTTTATTATATGCATTCTCAAATAAGGTATATATTGCAACAATGACTGACACACAGATTAAAGTGTATACAATCTTTATTCTGGGTTTTCTTTTCCTTCCGCCATCATTTTTAATTGTCGTCGCATTTTCATTTTCGATTTGAAAGTGAATTTTTAAAGAATATCCTTTACCCTGTGTGTTTATTATTAAATCACGATTTAACCCAACATTATCAAATGCTTTTCTGAGATTAAAAACGCTAAGTGTGACGTTATTGTAAGAGCCACTCTTGCCTTTAGATATCCATAAAAAATATATAATCCAATTGAGGCTTACTTCTCTCCCTTTAGCTAAAAGAAGAAGTTTAAGTAAATCAGCTGAGGTGCTCGATAATTGCACTAAGTTTCTAACGTCACCTATTACTTGAAGATAGTTCATCTCTCCATGCACAAACAGCACAGTAGAGTTAAGAATAAATTTCATTTTTATTATCCATGAATGCAGGTTTTTTTTTGCAGTAAAACTATATTTGTAAATTTCATGAAACGCCATTATCAAACAAATATACAACATTAAATCACGTAAATGTTATATATTGTAGATTAATATCACAAATAATGTGTTAATTAAGTTAATAGTTCTGGTGGTGTTTTTTTTCAGCCATACTGTTTGTGGTCCAAACGAATCCTTGTGTTTTATAGGCTTTTTACAGGTATATTGATATGAAACATTTCAATAACATAGTTTTTTCAACTCCTTATCTTGCCATGCCAAATGGCGCAGGTTTTATTTGTGCTACCGCTGTTTATTTATTGCTCGTTTTTCGAGATTGTATCGAAATAAAAATAAAAGGCAGTCATAAATCAAGTGCAAATGCTGAAATTGTAGATGAATGCACTGCTTTGGATCGTTTTTATAGATTGTTGATTTAAGGTAAATTGACAATATAATCACATCTGTCTTTATCAGAAATTATTTAACTTCTATTTACGGTTTAAATACTATTGGTCTTCTCATGCCTAAAATAACAGAAAAAAATCATAAGGTGATAATTGATGCTATGCATAAACATGCTATTCCTGCAGTTCCTTCAGCGGTTACGAACGCTAAAAGAAAATATGAATTTATAAGAGGCAAGGAAAAAGTAATATATTTGGTTTATGAAGGTGATTTTTTCCTTAAATCTTATTATAAAGAAAGAATTCTTGGCTATGTTACTTACCCTTCTGTGCATGGAACGCTTAACAACCATGATCAATTAACTTATCTTGAGAGAATTGATTATGGAGTCATACACTATATGTCCTCTGTTTTTTTTTGGAGAAAAATCAATGAGTATTTTCTTCACAAAGAAATAACAAGCATAATGTCTGATAGTTATTGTGACATGATAAAAAACGCCACGTTAATGAAAGGAGATACATTTCAAGATATTCAAAATATAGTTAATAACATAAAACTATTACCTCTATCTGTTAGGTCTAAATATACAGTTCTTTATTTAGTTGAGCATTCATCCTTTTATTCCAAAAGGACAATTAGTAGAGTTATTTCCGAGCTAACAAAACTCGGGATAATTCAGCTTCGTGGTGGCTATCTTAAATAATTAAGGTTGAGCATGAACATTTACATTCAAACTGCAAATAACTATTTGCGCTCCGGTCTCGAGCTGTTTTTTTTAAATGACTTTTTCGATAAAAAGGTTAGTTTTCTAGATAATAATGTTGATAATATCAAGTATGCTGATGTTATTATAATGCAAATGAACGCTAACTCAATTTTCATTTGTCACGAACAATTACGCCACAGAAAGATTGGTAGCGTTTTGATTATACTTTCCGATAATTTTTCTCGTGATGAAAATGAGTTGCACTTATGCATTAGGGACGCTTACTTCGTTTCAACAAAAAATGTTAAGTTAGAGTTAAGTAATATTTTTTATAAACTTAAGAATAATGATTGTAGTGACTGTTTAGATATGGTGGTGAATTGCGAGAAATGTTGTTTTAAATACCTTACTCCTTCACAGTTGCTGATTCTGTATGCCCTTAGAGAAGGTTACGAGATAACTGAAATATCTGGTGCTCTCAAAATTAGTATCGGGACAGTAGCTACTCAGATTCATAGAGTTAAGAAAAACTTTAATCTCAAAAGCTCTAATGACCTTTTTGAGTTTATTAACTCTGTTTCTTTAAGATGTAACTTCCCGCTTAAGTATAAAGAATAGTCGGGTTGTTTTATTATTTTTAATGCTACTTAGTTAATAGTTTTATAATAGCACGTACGTGATACATTTGAAGTTAAAAATCCTCCCTCAATACCAGAGCCTAAAGGTCCACTGCTGATGGCTCCTGCAGGTTATCGGTTGGTATCAGGGTCTGGCGCTCAATGAAACGAAAACTCACGTTAAGGGATTTGATAGAAAGATGCTAACTCTCAAAATTTTTCCAGCATCCCTTGTTTTGACATCCTGCCTGCACCAAAGTACGCGAATTTCTACAGCGTTCAGGCCAAAGCCTGACTTTCGTCGGTGGGTTCCCGGTCAGACTGCACTCTCCTTCCACAGGCAGGCACGGCATGTTCTGCAGCTAATATGTTACTTGCGCCGTTGATATCGGCGTTCTCGGTGTAACCGCATACCTGACACACGAATTTACTTTGCGTTTGACGGTTTTCTTTCGCCGTATTACCGCAGCAGGCGCACCGGTTGCTGTTATATGCCGGAGGTACAGCAAGACCTGACCAACGCGCCAGAACTGCTTGTACTCAAGCTGATGACGCATTTCGTACCAGCCCTGATCCAGTATCGAGCGGTTCATACCTTATTTAGCTCTGACGTATCTTTTGCCGATTTCGACATGTTACCAACCTTCAAGTCTTCAATGATGATCATCGCGAGGTTTTTGCTGATTTCACTGGTGACTTTGTGAAGGTAGTCCCGCCGGATATTGGCAATGTGCGAGTGATGACGTTTGATTTTACCATTCTGTTTCTGCCATTTGGCACTGAATTTAACTTTGCGGCTTAACTGGTGTTGAAGTATTGCCAGCTTGCGCTAGTTTGCTTTAAAGCTTTTGACTGGACGGTATATCGTGCCATTAGAAAGCGTTGCTAATTTTGTGACTACGGCATCCAGACCAACTATCGACTCAGCATATGAACCGGATCAGCCACTTCGTATTCCGTCTGGATACTGACGTACCATTTGCCGCATGAATGGCTGACCGTGACGTTTTTCACTTCGCCGATGACTTCACGCCTATTGCGTTAGCATGCCACCCCAACTTTGGGAGCGGTATACGATTGTTGGCCTGATCGAGCTTCACGCCTTGTGGGTTGGGTAACCGAATGCATCGTTTTGGGCGCGTTTCTTGAAACGAGGAAATGTTGTACGCTTCTGGAAGAAATTTTTGTAGCCGCGCTCCAGATCTTTCAGTGACTGCTACAACGGCTGTGATGGCGCGTCTTTTAGCCATTGGGTTTCAGGGTGTGATTTCCACTTAATAAGACATGAAGCCATTTGTGTGTATGGAATATACTTATTTTCAGCCTCATAATTCTCACCCTGAAGCGCTAACGCACGATTGAAAACGAAGCGACAAGCCCCTTCGAAGCACCGCATATCACGCGCCTTCTGACCATTTGGTTTTAACTGGAATTAGAAGACTTGAAGTCGTTTACGACTATCATTATATTTTGGTCTATGACACAAGAAACAGATATACGGCGCGGAAGACACTGTGTTTTCCTGATGCAGGTTCACTTGGTATTCGTTGCCAAGTATCGACGAAATATATTCGATCTTGATGCCATCGAAAAGCTACGCAGCTACTTTAGCAGCGTATGTGCTGATTTCGGTGTTGAACTGGTTGAACTGGTTGAACTGGTTGAACTGGTTGAACTGGTTGAACTGGTTGAACTGGTTGAACTGGTTGAACTGGACGGCCAATGCGACCATGTGCATTTGCTGATCAATTACTCGCCAAAGCTTGCAGTATCGAATCTGGTCAACAGTCTCAAGGACTTATCCAGCATGCTTCTTTGTCGTGATCGTCCTGAAATCGCCCAACGCTATTACTACAAAAACGTTCTGTGGACGCCAAGCTATTTTGCAAGTAGCTGCGGAAGTGCGCCGATTTCGATTATCCGTGAATACATTGAGCAGCAGCAAACACCAGGTTAGCGGGAAAACCGCGCCTTATTTTAACGGTCAGCTGCACCCAAAGTGAACAGTGCCGCGCTAATGCAGGTTGTAGACAATCTCAATAACACCGGTAACAAGGTATGATGACGTGATTTTTGAATATTTTTTCACAAGGAATAGAAACTCCCCTCCTCAGACTTTATCTCCGGAATAAATCTTTTGCATAGCAAACACCAATTCATACCCGTTAATCTTCAATGCACAAAAGGAAATTTTTGCAAAGTTTAGTAGATGGTTTTAAATGGAAGGTCAACAATGAAAAATAAATTTTGGAATTTTTTTGCGTTTTTTGGTGTTATGTTTAGGTTGCGCCTGAGTTATTAATTAAATGTGAATATGAAACTTTATTATCTAATTTTCCGTTGGTATTATTTCTGGCGCAGGAGGTAATACATTTTATGCTTATTCTCAAATGAGAATTTTTACTACCTATAACGATTACGTTTCTTAACGGAATAAGCGATGCAAAGTTAGCCTGAATGAATCACCACGTTTTAAACAGATGCCTCGTAGTCGTTAAAGATGGCTTAAACAGAAGCGCATATAAACAATACTAGTTATCCTGAATAGTTGAAAATTAAAGCTGTTAAACAGGTTATTGATCGTCGGCACTCTGTTTCCAGTGTTGCAACACGTCTCGATATCACTATCCACAGTCTTTATGTCTGGATAAAGAAGTACGGAGCGGTCTCTTCCGTCAACAAAGTACAGTCAGATGCTCAGGCTGAGATCCGCCGTCTCCAGAAAGAGCTAGAGCGGTTACTAACGGACGGGACATATTAAAAAAACGCGGTGTATTTTGCAAGTCTGCCAGACTGAAGTACGCTTTGTCCGTGACAACTTCTGTTGTTGGCCTGTTCGTCTGCTCTGTCGGGTGCTGAAAGTTCATTCGAGTGGGTTTTACGCCTGTCTTCAGCAGCCGCATTCACTACGATATCAGGCGAATCTCAGACTGGCTGGACAAATCAAACAGTTCTGACTGGATTCCGGTTGCGTTCAAGCTATCGCAAGATCCATCTCGACCAGAAAGATTGCGGGTAACAATGTGGGATAAAACGGGTCTGGCAGCTGGTGATGCGTTCCGGGATAAAGGCTCAGATCGGATCTCGAAGCAAACGAGCGCATAAAGCTGACGCCAGTATCGTGGCACCCAACGAACTCCTGCGTCAGTTCAACCCGGAAACACTGGATAAACCTTGAGTAACAGACATAACTTTACAAAGGCTACCTATATCGGACCGTAGTGGTTGACATGCTCTCGCGCAAATTTTTGGTATAATTTAAAGCTTTTTCTGTATAGTTTGTATATCAGAATCACTTTTGTTAAAGGTAGAAAAAATTGAGGACGTCTGTTTACATTAAAATAATAACTAAACTGGTTCGCTCGTCGTTTCTGGTGCCAGTTATTTCGTTCTTTTTGATGGTTTCACTTTGTGCGTCCTTCGCTTACTTTCAGGTTAGGCAAAATATGGATAAGATCACAGATGAATTTTTTCTTAATACCGAAGATTTTTTCTTTGATAATGAAAACATCGCTGAAGCTATTTCTTCTGCTTACACTAACCTGCTAAATATGAAATCTGACATGAATGAATCTAATACTGTCTTGCTAAAAATGGCAACAAATAAAATCTATAAAATACACAAAAAAACAGATGGTTACCATAGTCTGGGGAAGCGTTACGTTATTTCGACTGACACCAAGCAGTTAATCGGTTTCAATCGGGCTTATGACTTTAAAAAGGAGACTGAACTCTATCCGTCTTTTAAATCTATTCTAATCAATAAACTCCCCCTTTATATTGAAAGGAAACTTGCTAAGT
Organism: Enterobacter huaxiensis; assembly: GCF_003594935.2. Taxonomy (NCBI): domain Bacteria; kingdom Pseudomonadati; phylum Pseudomonadota; class Gammaproteobacteria; order Enterobacterales; family Enterobacteriaceae; genus Enterobacter; species Enterobacter huaxiensis. The sequence goes on from NZ_CP043343.1 coordinate 91,700, forward strand.
CCGTTGTGGATAAGGGATTGACATCCACCCAGATTTACCTTGATCCTGTCACCGGAAAGAAAACCTATAGTCTCCTCAGTTTTATCTATGATTTCACAAACAATCAGGTCGCAGGTGTCCTTTTTTACGATCGCGATGCCTCTGAGTTTATATCTAACTTTGCTAAAAATATCCCTAATAATAATTACGATTATTCAATTCATGATAACTACGATGGTTCCGAAATCTGTATAAAAGGCAGTTGTAATACAGATGATATTACGTCTGATATTCGCTACTCTTATCGTTATACATTTCGCGTTTCCGAAAGCTATCTTGGCGCGTTTTTGATGAATCCTTTATTATTAGATTCATTCATACTAATATTCTTCATGATTTCTATTGTTTATGTTCTTTACATAAAAAAGCTGTATAAAACAGAGCGTGCAGCGCTGACAGATCAACTGACTGGTAGTTTTAATCGCAATGTTCTTGATCTACTTAGTGAAGCCGAGATATCAGTCTGTCATATCGCTATATTTGACTGTAATAAGTTTAAGCAAATTAATGATACATACGGCCATCATGCTGGTGATCTTGCTCTGATTCATGTATCCGGTACGCTAAGAAGATCAGTCCGGATTGAAGATTACGTTATCCGTCTGGGGGGGGATGAATTCTGTATTATCATTTTTTCATATGATTATGAAAATGCCAAAAATATTGCCGCCCGAGCAGCTTTTGAAGTTAATAATTCATCTTTTACTGTCAATGGCAATAAGTTGTCAATCGAGGTAAGCCATGGTGTCTCTTCGTTGCTGACAGGCCTTGATCATGGGCTCAGGGAAGCTGATAGTGCTATGTATAGGAACAAAAATATACGCGAGGAGCATCGCTGATTATTGCCCTGATATTTAATTGTGCAATTCATTCTCAGTATGGTAGTGGTCGGCATATCTTACCATCAATAGGCTGACCCCACTACAGTAGGCGATCCTGTCCTATAGTTTGAGTATAGGAGGAGCATATGGGCACACCACGATTTACACCTGAATTTAACCGTCAGATAACGGAACGCGGTTAATTTGTCACTGAAGTTTCTGAGCGGCCGGGCGTTTCAGCACACAGTCTCTATAAGTGGCTACGGACTAACAGCGAGCAACATGCCCGCTATTTACTGGAAGCCAAAAGCGAGATCCTGAAACTACGAGCGTGATTAAAACCTACTCTACAGCACTTTTAAAGGCAGGGCGAGATGAGTCCGATGCAGCTGCGTGAAACGACGCTGGAGCCAAATGCCGCCGTCTGGTTCAGCTGACCATCAGCGACGAAGACGAACAGCAGACCAACGCCATGATGGATATGCTCCTTGCCAAGAAGCGTTCGGAAGACCGACGTAACTGGCTGCAAGATAAAGGCGATATGGCGCCTGATACACTGGCCCTCAGCCTCACCGGAGGCTGAGGGCACGCCCGGCACCGGGGACGTTGCGCCATTATTTCGTCAGCGAAACGCTGACCGGCGCTGTCGGTAGGAAACCTGCCAATGGCATCTATCTGCCGTCGAGCCTGTTTTCACCGGAGCATGTTGTTGCCCGATTGAAGAAAGCTGGCACTACCCTTCAAGAAACCTGGCTTTCAAGCCATTCAAATACTGGTATAACCATAGGTTTTGAATAAGAACTCATCGGAATATATTCACTTTGGCTACCATAAATGAAAATTGCTCGCATCTATGAGAGAGTCAGTACATCAGAACAGGATCTGACACGCTAGGCTGGCATCGAAAAAACGGCCATTGCCAGTGGTTTTTATATCGCGGGTATTTATCGGGAAAAAGCATCGGGTGCCAGAGCTGACAGACCTGGGCTTCTCCGCATGATCGCCGACCTTCAGCCAGGTGATGTGGTGATAGTCGAAAAAATTGACCGTATCAGTCCTCTCCCTCTTCCTGAAGCTGAAAAACTGATTGCTTCCATCAGAGACAACGGTACCCGGCTGGCTATTCCGGGCATAGTGGATTTTTCAGAAGTGGTTGCAGGCAATGATGGTGTCTCCCGCATTGTCCTTGAATCTGTTCAGGAGTTGTTGCTGAAACTTGTCCTCAAGACCGCGCGAGATGACTACGAAATAAGGCGGGAAAGACAGCGACAGGGGGTTCAGCTCGCCAAAGTTGCAGGCAACTACGCAGGCAGGAAGGCCGATCTCGTGACCCATGAGCGTATCATAATCCTCCGGCAGTCCGGGTTAACCATTGAGCGCACAGCCACGCTGGCCGGATGCAGCATCAGCTAGGTCAAACGCGTCTGGGCAATCCATCAGTCGCAAAAAATTTCGTGATATGCCCATGAACTAAGGATGGTTTACGATGCCAGTTAATTTTCTTTCCGAAGATCAAAAAGCAGGTTACGGTAACTATCATGGCGAACTGACAAAGGAAACACTGACTCGCTATTTTATCTTGATAATTTTGGTCGGATGAATATTTCAGAAAAACGGGAGACCATAACCGGTTAGGCTATGCCATATTATTATGTACGGTCCGTTGCCCCGGTTGCTTCTCCGATTTAACGACAATAATTCCGATTGCTGTCATTAATTTTCTGGCAGAGCAAATGCATATTGAGAGTGGTAGTAAGTCGCTTAATACATATAATTCAGGAAAGCAGCGCCGACAAAACATAGATGATATAACAAAAAAATATGGTTACACGGAGTTTACAGACACCCGCGTGGCGTTTTCACTAACCCGCTGGTTATATTCTTTATACTGGACCGGAACGAGTCGTCCGGATATTCGTTGCTCGAACGCAATATAGCCAGGTTACGCAGCAGGCTTGAAAACCGGCTCTGGTATTCACTGGCGACTTGCATTGATGACTCTCAGGCTCAACTGCTTCTGGAGCTTCTTTCGGTTCCAGCCGGCAGCCGCTATTTGTTACTCGATCAGTTACGTACTGGGCCCACTATAGTGAATGCCACATCACTAGTGCAGGCCATAAGCCGCCTTCAGACAATACGTAACCTGGGAGTGACATTACCAGCAATTACGCCCGTTTCGGATATCTGTATTACTGCCCTAGCACGTTATGCCTCAACGGCTAAAACAACAACCCTTCAGCGCTTACCAGAAAAACGAAAACTGGCTACGCTTGTTGCATTCTCCTGCTGTATGGAGGCGACGGCTCAGGATGATGCACTTGAATTACTTGAAGTACTACTCCGGGATTTGTTCAATGAAGCGGTTCAGACAGATAAACGGAACCGCCAACGAATACTTAAAGATCTGGATCGTGCAGCAGAAATACTGGTAAAAGCATGTCGAATGATCCTTGACGACAAGTTACCTGATACTGATGTTCGTGATAATATCTTCAATATCATTCCAGAAAATATACTGAAACATGCTGTAGATAATGAGACATCACTTATTCGACCAGCTAATAACGTTTACTTCAATGAGCTTGATGCTAAATTCAAAACGGTACGGCGTTTTTTACCTGATTTACTTTTCAGGATACATTTTGAAGGCAATGCCTCAGCTGAAACATTAATTGAAGCGCTTTGCTGGATTGAAGTTAATTTAAAAAAGAAAAAGACAGATAGCGATGCACCACGGGGAAATAATTAATTAACCGTGGCAGCAACATGTGATAAGAAAAGATGGCAGTATTGATTTTCACGCCTATACATTTTTTGCACTTAAGGATCTTCAGCTTACACTGAAAAAACGGCATATTTATGTCAATCCCAGCTGGCGTTACGCAGATCCCCGGGCAGGACTCATCGAAGGTAAGGAATAGGAAGCTCTGCGTCCAATAATTTGTCGCTCTCTGGGATTATCATCAGCACCAGGAGTCATTCTGTCGGCCATCGCAACAGAGCTGGATTCAACATATCGTGATGTGCTGGACCTACTACCGGAAAACCCGGCAGTCAGATTTAGGGAGAATAGCGATAAAACTGAGCTTATCCTGAGTCCTCTGGATGCCATTGAAGAAACACCATCACTGATCGCATTGCGGCAGCGGGTGGCTGACATGTTGCCACGCGTTGATTTGCCTGAACTGATACTGGAAATCGATGCCCGGACACATTTCACCGGAGCCTTTACCCATTATTCAGAGCAAAGCTCCCGTGTCTCGGACCTGAATATTAGCATCTGCGCCATGCTGATGGCAGAAGCCTGTAACACCGGTCCTGAGCCCTTTATACGTAACGATGTCGCGGCATTGAAGCGTGACCGTCTGACCTGGACAGACAGTAATTACATCAGGGATGAAACGATTTGGGAAGCCTACGCCATTCTGGTCGCAGCACAAAGTGGCGTTCCCCTGGCGAATATCTGGGGTGGTGGTGAGGTGGCGTCAGCCGATGGTATGCGATTTGTTGTTCCTGTGCGCACGGTACATGCCGGCCCGAACCCTAAATACTTTAAAGAAGGGCGTAGGGTTACATGGTACAACCTGATATTTGAACAGTATTCGGGGATTAATGATTGTCACGTCACTAAACAGTGATAGTGTATTCATGGAAAGCCCCACAGGACGAATAATGAAATTACGAAAACGGACGTTGGCCGCCGGAATTCTCGTACCCGCAACCTTGGTTACACTGCTGTCGTCTGGCATGGCCTGGCGTCAGATGAACAAAGACACGGCCGTGACGGCGGACATTCTGATGAGCCAGGTCGGCCACGTCACGTCCATTGCCCGCCATGTGAGCCAGGTAACCGCCAAGCTTACCGCTCTGCCTTGTGAAGACGTTCTGCAGCACATGACGGAGAACGGAGCCCTGACGCCCTACATTCGTAGTACCGGGCTTATACGGGATGGTATATTAATCTGTTCATCCTTGACCGGCGCCAGACAGCAAAAGGCTGAAGACGTTTACGGTGTTACTGTTTCCGCCCCCACAGGCAGTCTGAACGTCATTGCAACGGAGGGGACCAACAGCGTACCCGGGAGTACTGCTGTTATCTTCGCATACGGCGCCGGCAACCGGACAACGGCGTTCAGCGTGGTGGACGCACGGTATTTTGCGGACCTGATGGATTCCCTGTATGATGAGAATCATTCGGTTCAGCAGCTCCGGTTCAGTGGCGGCCCTGTCATTTCCGGCCGGGAGAAAATCCCCCCCCGTGTTAAAGTGTTCACAGCTGAGTTCCGCTCTGCCGTGAGTCAGGCGCAGCTTCAGGTTCTTACGCCGGCGCTGTCGCTTCGCCATTATATCCTGCGTAATCTGCTTTTTCTCTGTCCGCTGTCCCTATTACTGACCCTGTCCATGCTGTACATGTGGCATCGCTGGAATTCCAGAAAGATGTCTCTGGCAGAAGAGATCAGAAAAGCGATGTCAGACGGCGAATTCAGCGTGCACTACCAGCCAGTCTGTGACGCCGAGACTGGCGCCTGCTCCGGCGCCGAAGCCCTGATGCGCTGGCAGCGTCCCGACGGTAGGAGTATTTCACCGGTGGTTTTTATCCGGGCCGCTGAAGAGGACGGTCTGATTGTCAGCCTGACGCAGCATCTCTTCAGCCTGATTGAAGAGAATGTCAGGACCTGGCAGGTGAAAACCCCCTTCCATCTGGGCGTAAATATTGCGGCCCCACACCTGACGGACCGGTCGTTTACTGCTGACGTTCTGAGACTGTGGGTATCTCTCGATCCTGCTTTTCGCCTGGTGCTGGAAATTACCGAGCGTAGCCTGGTTGAGGATACAGACACTGCATCAGCGAAACTTAATGAGTTACGCCAGAAAGGCTGTCAGGTGGCGGTGGATGATTTTGGTACGGGCTACTGCTCGCTTAGCGTCCTTCAGAGTCTGCCGGTGGATTACCTGAAAATTGACAAAACATTCATCGACAGTCTGAGGTCGGCTGATGCGGACACGCCAGTGCTGGACACCATTGTCGATCTCAGCAGGCGTCTGAACCTTACCACCATTGCGGAGGGCGTGACGACTGCGCATCAGGTTGACTGGCTGATTAAAAATCATGTTGCTTATATCCAAGGGTATTATTATGGTCGACCCATGCCTGCCTATGAATTTTATTTGTGGTACAAAGGGCAGATACGGTAATAACACATCGTGATAAACCTGATGTATGTCTATATGGTCCGATGTTATTCGGGCGCTGTCTTAAACCATAAATATCGTTGTCAGAGTTGAACATCTAAAAGGAGACATTATGCACGAAATACTCTGGATACCTTTTATTATAGCCGCAGTCGCGGTTATCAGCATACCGGGCCAGGATATGATGCTGATAATGACTAAATCGATATCTGAGGGCATCGGTGCGGGCGTGTATACGGCTTCAGGAGTGAGTTTAGGTCTTATCGTACATACGTTAATCGTTTCGTTTGGTTTAGGCAGCCTCATCATGGCCTCAGAATATCTGTTCTGGATGATAAAACTGGCGGGAGCGGTATATCTTTTTTACCTGGCTTACAACCTGCTTAAGTCTGACGGTAAAATTAATACTGTCAGTAGTCAGAAGCAAAATTCTTCATGGATATCACTGTTCGCATATGGTGCAGTTTCAAATATCAGCAACCCAAAAATCATGATTTTCTATCTGGCATTCCTTCCACAGTTCATTGGGCAGGGTACCATAAATCCTGTGATAAAAATGCTGACGCTTGGCCTTACCTTCGCATGCCTGACGTTCCTGATTAAATTACCCGTGGCGTTGTTTTCAGGGTTGCTCTCGGACTGGTTTAAAAAAAATGTATCAGCCATGAAATGGGTAATGCGCAGCAGCGGAGGCATTCTTTTTCTCACCGGAATTAGAATTCTTTTTGAAAAACGAAACGGCTGATTCAAGGGGGTAGTTCCGGTGCGACCAGCAGTAGTTCTTTAATGAAAACGGTAAGAATGACGAAGTGGTGAAACTCGTACTAAAGGCTGGTCAAGTTCAGACAGAGGAACAATAAGATTATAATGTCTGGCTGGGTACTGAAGATTTACATCGCCGCTCTTCTCGGTGTGGACATGTTAAGTTTAGGTCTAAAACACAAAATTACTGACGAGAGAGCTACCTGAATGCACACACATGCTTTACTTTTTTTGAGTATATCAATTTTGATGGAAGTTATAGCAACAACAGCACTTAAACTGTCGGGCAGCTTTACGCGTTTGATTCCAAGTCTTGTAGCGATAGGTGAATATGCGATCGCATTTTATAGTTTGATTATTCCAATGAAAACTGTACCGAATAGTATTATTTATGAGTCTGGACGGGGGCTGGAATTGTATTGATTGGTCTGGCTGGTTGGATATGTTCTGACCAGAAAATTGATGGGCCGGCGATTCTAGGCATGTTCCTGATGCTTTGTGACGTAGTGGTTATCAATATTTTTTCTAAAAGCGCTATTCACTAACGTTTTACAAACTGGTATCAGGCGTATTTTTTGCTGGCAGGGCCGATGCAGGCATCATCTATATCTGTAGTCGGCCCTGTATCTGTTCTGTAGTGGCACAGTAAATTTGGACACCTAATTAAAGGTGATATTCTCACCTAAACATAAAACAGGTGACTTTATGAACAAGAAAACTAAGCGCACTTTCACTCCTGAGTTCAGGCTGGAATGTGCACAGCTGATTGTTGACAAGGGTTACTCATATCGACAAGCCAGTGAGGCGATGAATGACGGCTCTACCACGCTTGACCAGATAAGGCGAGAGCGCCAGGGGATTACGCCCTTTGCAACCCCCATTACTGCAGAGCAGTAGCGTATCCGCGAGCTGGAAAAGCAGGTTCGCCGCCTGGAGGAACAGAATACGATATTAAGAAAGGCTACTGCGCTCTTGATGTCAGACTCATTGAACGCTTCACGATAGTTGCAAGACTGAGTGACTGCCACACGGTTGTTAGCCTTTGCTCCGCTCTGGAGATACATCGCAGTAGTTACCGGTACTGGCGAAAACGACGCGATACTATCAACTTGACACGAGGCAGGCGGTACAGCGAAATACGCGGGGCGTCTGATGAAATATCTGAACCTGAGCAGTTGCCAGCCCAGAAAACATCAGTACAAAAATTCCCGTCAGGAGCATACCTGCCTGCCAAATCTGCTCGAGCGTCAGTTCGCTGTACCGGAGCCAGACCAGGTATGGTGTGGAGATATTACGTATATATGGGCGGGAAATCGCTGGTGCTATCTGGCGGTTATTATGGATCTTTTTGCCTGCAGGGTTATCGGCTGGAGTCTATCAACGCATGCCGATACTGCACTGATAAGCAGTGCCCTGCAAACGCGTGGTCAACCGCGTGATGTTATGTTCCATAGCGACCAGGGAAGCCAGTCTACAGGTCTTAAATATCAGCAAGTTCTCTGGCGTTACAGGATAAAGCAAAGCGTCAGTCGGCGGGGGAACTGCTAGGATAACAGTCCCATGGAACGCTTCTTCAGTAGTCTGAAAACAGAGTGGGTGCCGACGAATGGTAACGCGGGGAAGGATGAGGCCCGGCGAAAAATCGGCGGTTATATTCTGAATTACTACAATAGCGTCAGCCCTCATCATTACAACGGGGGGCTAATGCCGTAAGAATCAGAGAACAGATACCATTCTTACTGTAAAACAGTGGCTAATATTACTTGACCACTACATATGACAGGATACGCAGTACGGTCGTGGCCCATATCTTAGGTGAACGAATGGTGGCCACTCTGGAGCGTCTTCTGAGCCTGCTGTCGGCCTTTGATATGGTGGTATGAATGGCGGATGGCTAGCTGATGTATGAATCACGCCTGAAGGGAAAACTGCACGTTATTAGCAAACGCTACACTCAGCGCATTGAGCGACATAACCTGAATCTGAGGCAACATCTGGCAGGCAGGGCTGGGACGTAAGTCACTGTCATTCTCAAAATCGGTGGAACTGCATAATAAGGTCATCAGGCATTACCTGAACATAAGTCACTATTAGTAAGTTGGGACCATTACCTTAAAGCTGTAAAATCTAACCGGAGATGGCATTTAAGGATTGAAACGTGGTTTTATTAATCTAGATAATTTTTTATATTTTATGACTTTGGACATCGGTTTCTTTCTGGGAATGCCAAGAAAAATCAAATCTGGCAATCACGCAAAGGTTGCAAAATATATTATTAATTAGATTCTACACCATCTCCTGAATAGGATTTGGTAGGGCCTTTATAAGGTGAAGTGTAATTTATTCCGGAGATTACTCTGCTTTTTGAAATGTTAAATATTACAAAGTGTGGAATATAACAGACTTGCCATTAAATAGAGTGAGAGTGAAACATGAAAAATCTTTATGGATTTCTTTTCTTACTAATGATAACCCCTTATAGCCATGCCACAATAGACCCACCAGTGACGTTAACCGTATCGGGTATGGACGTAACTATGGATAATGGACTGCTTAGAGTTACATTTAAAGATGACGGAAGTGCTGTGGCCATTATTAAAAATGGCTTCAATTTGCTAAGCAATCTTTCCGGGGCCCAACGCGATTCGAGTAAAAATCGTAGTGCCTATCTCGACTTTTATTCGAAAGGCGTGAAAGATTTTCTCCCGGAACGTCTGGAAATAATCCGCAATGATAAGGACATTGCGCATATCGTATGGGTTGATGACAAGAAAAGCTTACTTAGGCTTGAATACCACCTGATTATGCGCAAAGGCGTGAGTGGTTTTTACAGCTATGTCGTCGCGGAAAACACCAGCCAGCAGACTGTGCCGGTCAGTGAATTACGCAGCGTCTATCGTTTTAATCCACAGTTGATGGACAATATCTTTAATGGCGAGCGCCAGGGCAAACCTTACCTGTATGCCCAGCTGGAAAAAATGCCAAAAGTGCAGGATGAAACCTGGCAGCTACCGAACGGCGAGATTTACACTAAGTATGATTTTGCTGGTTACCAGCGCGGCAGTGCGTTCTGGGGCGTCTATGGCCATAATACTGGCGCGTGGTTGATCCCCGGTAGTGACGAATACTTCTCCGGCGATGCACTGAAACAGGATCTTATGGTGCATCAGGACGCTATTATTCTTAATTACATGACCGGCGCACATATGGGGACACCGGATATGCAGGCGCAGCCAGGATGGAAAAAGCTCTATGGACCCTGGTTGCTGTATATCAACCAAGGCAATACTGCCCAGATGCTTGCCGACGCGACTCAGCGGTCGCGTAGTGAGCGCGCCAACTGGCCTTACTCATGGGTAGATGATTCGCGCTATATCGATAAACGCACAAAGGTTTCAGGTCATGTTAGAGGTGATACACCGGTGACTGTAGTGCTATCCTCATCATTGGATGAGCCTTTTGATCAGCAGACGCGCGGTTATCTATTCTCAGCAACTACCGACAGCAGCGGTGCTTTTCACCTCAATAACGTAATTCCAGGACGCTACCAGCTGGCGATTTATACCAATAGCGGGACACAACCCGGTGTACTGGTACAGAAGCAGGTGGAAGTTGAAGGTGATAAGCAAACACTGAGCACTATCACGTTACCACCTGCACCGAAAGTGATATGGGCTATCGGACAGGCCGACCGTCAGGCGCGTGAGTTCCGCTTTGGTGATGAGCTAAGGGGGTATCACTGGCAGAACGACGTACCGGCAGATCTAGTGTTTGATATTGGCCATAGCGACTATCATCATGACTGGTATTACGCCCAGACCAAACCGGGCAGTTGGGACATACGCTTTGCCATGGCTCCGGATAAGCCCGACTACAAGCTGAACATTGCCATCGCCGCGGCCAGTAACAGCGGAATGGGCAGTGATAACACTGCGCCCTCGCTAATGGTGAAAGTGAACGGCAAAACAGTAGAAACGCTGAATTTCGCCAACGACAAGACGCTGTACCGTGGTGCATTACGCAACGGGCGCTATCACCTTTCGACTATTCCCCTAAAATCCAATCTGTTACAAAGTGGTAATAACCATATTTCGCTGCAACTGACAGGTGGTAGCGTCATGTACGATATTATTACCCTGAGCGAATAAATTTAATTCATTAAATGACCGTATTGTGGCTTCAGCCAAAATACGCTCGATATTATCTTTTCAATAATTAAGCTTAAGGTTTTCGACAATGGATAAGAAAATCATCAATACTTTTTGTGCGCTGCTTCCTGTAGTTTTCATAGGCTACGCTACTGCAAATGACATCATTTTAAGGAACGTCAGCATGGATTATCGTCATGAGTATCGTATACGTGATCGGACACATTATGATAAATTAAGCTTTGCCTCCCAGTTACCAAAGAATTTCTCATTTGCCGTTGAAACTAAATTTAAGATAGGCGGTTCCGATGTCAAAGATAAATATTACTCAGATCCCGTATTAAATGCAGTGGAAATGACGCTGGCAAAGAAATACAGCCTTGGCAGCTGGACCGTTTCACCATTGTTTCAGCCGGAATTTAATTCTACACGCACCGAATGGAAAGTCGGTGTATCACCGTGGTATAAAATTAATGATAGCTGGTCAGTCGGTGGACTTTATCGTCTGGAACTCACTGATTATGCCCACGACAATAGCGGTTGTGCAAACTGTAGCACCAGCAGACACCGTACAGTTAACCGCATGGATGTTTATCTGCGTTATAACATCGCGAACCTGACCACCACCTATAAACTGATCTATCAGCTTGGTGACGAGAATCTGTTCGCCAACAAAAAATATAACTATGAGCAGGAATTACAGTTCAACTATGCATTGGGGGATAAAAAGGAGTGGAGTCCGTATATCAGCTTCGGCGACATTAACCGTTCGTCAAAATCGACTGAACGCCAGTTGCGCCTGCGTGCCGGGATAGCTTACACATTTAAATAATCGTGTCATCGAAGCTATTCTTCGGTAATGATGGCAATCTATCGATGGCTACTTTAGCCCATTGTGATTCACACCTTTTCGCGTTTGGATTTGTCTATCTGTTTGATAGACTAAATCAACAGATTCGAATCATCACCAACTTGAGCGTCTACTATAAGCACTCATTGTACGTTTGCGTATAAGAGGCGCAACTATCCTCCGCAGAGAAGTGAGTTTCTACGGTCAAACCATTAGGCCTGACGATCGATGTTCAGGCTAGTGTTCAATGTTGGCTTGCATTACTCCCACATTAATATAATTAATACCAAATGATTTCCTTTATTATAAAGTGCCAGCGATCTTCATCTGTGATGAAGACAGATATCCTGCTAGAAAAAATTGGCGCCACCGTCGATATGACTTGCATGCTAATATTTCCAGCGGCCCTTTTGACATCCTCCCCGGTCTAAATGGCGGGGAGGATGTCAAATAATCGATACCATTTAATCTCGGATAATCGAAAATAAACATTGTTAACTGAAAGTTTCAAATCAATGGAAAATCAGAATTTTCTATCAAAAATCACTCAAGTATCCGGAGCTTTTAGGGTATATTACATTAATCAGATGCGGCCTGTATAACTATATAAAGGGTTCTAACGTTTACATTGCCAGACTTGCTTGAATTTTTTTGACCGAAGAGTCGGATAGAAAGCATACCGAATGCAGAAAATAGCACCTTGAGCCGCCCCCCATCTAAATCTTAATGAAGATTTTGTTGATGGATTTGAGAAAGCAATCATTGCGCTATTAGCAATATATCCAAAGGCTCTATCGTCAGAGGAAGGCTGCACATAGATCTCGAAAAAATGAATAATGGTTACGCGGCAAAATATGGTTGAATGACAAAGCCAATTACGCGGTTGCTGTTTACTTTATAGCTTGATTCTTATTACTTGTGCCAGGAGAATATTGCTCATATTAAGCCAGTGCATGTTTCACTGCGCTTAATAATGAACAGGAGTTGACCTTCCCTTCTTTTCAGGAAGATGAGGGTCAATAAAATCAAGGAATGTATTATGTGGAAAAAAAGTCCTAAGAAACAGCGCTCTAGTAACAACTTTAAAGTGAAAATTTCTCTATTAAACTTGTCGCTGGCCAGTACTGGTTTGTTTAGCCTGGGAGGCATGATTGTTTCCTGCCAGGCACTGGCTGCAACGACTGGTAGCCTAAGCGGAGCAAATATTCAGGCCAATGATGGCGATACCATTGTGGCAGACAGTGGCACCAGCCCTGGCATGCTACATGGGGTCCTGAACCCTGCTGGCCAGCCCGGCACTATTGATCTTGGAAGTCAGGTTACCGTCAGTGCAGACGATCCAGCCGCCACGGTAAAAGGCATCAGTATCGAAGGTAACGGCAGTATTCTTTCAGCAGATGCTCTCACCGTAAAGGTGAGTGGGAATAGCGCCACGGGTATCAACTTATCTGGTAGAAATGTCAGCGCCGATCTTGGCATGGATAGCCGTGTCAGTGTGCGGGGAGCGCCTGGCGAGAGTGCTAGCGGCATTCTCGTAAGCAACGCTTCCGCCCTGACTTCCGACCGCCTTCTCGTTGAAACTACCGGCGACTACGGCACCGGCATCAGCGTCAGCAACCATGGCAGCAGCGCCAGCCTTGGCTCTGGCAGTTCGGTGATTACAAACGGGCATCTCAGCTATGGCCTTTACATTGCCGGTCTGAACGGAACTGCGGCAAACGGTCCGGCCAGACTCACCGCAGATGGTCTTCACATCAGCACCCAAGGGTACGGTGCTGATGGGATTAATATCCAGAATAACGCCGTCGTCGACTTGGGTACAGGCAGCTCCATCAGCACGAACGGGGATAACGCGCACGGTATCTGGAGCTTTGGCGAATTCTACGCATCCGGGCTGAGCGTTGATACCGTCGGAAGTGGAGCTAATGCAGTCGAGGTTCGCGGCGGAAGAGCCGTCATCGGTAATGATAGTCACGTCAGTTCGGCCACTGGCGGCGGGCTGATTACTAACGGCACCGGCACAGCCATTAACTTTACCGGCTCTGATCATGCACGAAATACAGTCAGCTCGGGGGGCTCCTACGCTGCTTCTGCCCAGACTCCCGGCGCAGAGATTAACCTCAGCTATACCGACCTCAGTATCGACCGCGGCGGTGCGCTTGCGCTGGGACTCTGGGCCCTGAACGGGGGGGCTATTACGGGGGCCAACCTCAGCATCAGTGGGGCAGAGGGAACACGCGGCGTGTACGCCATGTCCGACAGTCAGATCAACCTGACCGGCGACCTCGACATCAATATGGCGTCCCCCGCACAGATGGCCATCGCCACCCAACACGATGACGGTTATTCGGCCAGCCGGATTAACGCCGCAGGCCGGATGCGCATCAACGGCAGTGTTTATGCCCGTGGTGGCATAATTGACCTTGCTATGGACTCCGGCTCGGATTGGACCGGCTCAGCCTTCACGGACAATGTTAACGGCGGTCGTCTGGACGTCAGCCTGAACGACGGCACCTGGCGCGTCACCGGCGATTCCGGAGTGGATACGATGAGCCTTAACAACGCCACAGTTGACCTTGCCAGTATGGCCCCGGCCTCCGGTTATTTCACCACCCTGAATATGGCAGATCTTGACGGAAGCGGAACGTTCATCATGCGGACGGACGTTAAGGGCGGCGCGGGCGACCTACTTCGGGTTACCGGTACCAGCGCCGGAAGCCACATTTTGACCGTAAGAAACCAGGGGGACATGGCGACCGACGGCAGCGAGGTACTGACGGTTGTAGAGACTGCCGACGGCGGCGCGTCGTTCACCTCCTCATCTCAGGTTGAGCTGGGCGGCTATCTCTATGACGTCCGCCGGAACGGTACCAGTTGGGAGCTTTATGCTGCCGGCAACGTGCCAGACCCGACGCCTGCACCAGACCCGACGCCTGCACCAGACCCGACGCCTGCGCCAGACCCGGTGCCTGCACCAGACCCGACGCCTGCGCCAGACCCGACGCCTGCGCCAGACCCGGTGCCTGCACCAGACCCGGTGCCTGCACCAGACCCGGTGCCTGCACCAGACCCGGTGCCTGCGCCCCCGCCCAAACCTGCTCCGAAACCTCTGCCGACCACTACGGCCGATGCGGGTGGGAACTATCTGAATGTGGGCTATCTGATGAGCTACGCAGAAAACCAGACGCTGATGCAGCGTCTGGGGGACATCCGTCGTAACGGGAGTCACGGAAACATGTGGCTTAACGGCTACGACGGCAGATTCAACTCTTTTTCAGGCGGCAGACTAAGCGGCTTCAACATGCACTACAGCGGCCTGCAGATAGGGGCTGACAAGCGTCTAGCTGAAGATGTTCCTGTCTGGGCAGGGGTCTTTATCGGTTCAACACATGCCTCCCCGGACTATCGTGGTGGTACAGGCACAACCGGCTCTGATTATGCCGGATTGTACGCCAACTATGCGTCGCCGGAGGGTTTTTACAGCGATGTCGTGCTTAAAGTCGGCAGGCAGAAGAACAGCTTCCGCGTGCGCGACAGCCAGAATAATCTGGTCAGCGCATCGGGCAGCGCAAGCGGATTTAGCGCATCGCTTGAGGCTGGTAGAAAGTTCAGCCTGCCCCAGCGGTCCGGCGGATATTACGCCGAGCCGCAGCTGCAGTTTACCTGGAGCCACCAGAATGCGACCGATATGAGGGCGACGAACGGGCTAAATATTGGGCTGGGTAGCTATGAGTCACTGCTGGGACGCGCCGGGATCCTGCTCGGATACGAAAATGATGTGGGCAGCAGTAGGATAAATACGTACTTTAAAACAGCTGCCATTCGAGAGTTTGCGGGCGATACGGGCTTCAGTCTGAATGGCACGCGTGAGAAACACAGCTTCAGAGGCAACGGCTGGAATAACGGGATTGGTATCAGCGCGCAGGTGCGTGATGCACACATCCTGCACGCTGAGGCTGATTATACTACCGGCAGCCGGTTCAATCAGACACAGTTTAATATAGGTTATCGCTTCAGCTTCTGATTGCTGGCCAGGTCCGCATTAGCGGCCCTGAATATCGAGTTCGGTAAGCGAATAATTGGCGAGAGCTACTAAATAGATCCAGAGAACGATATGGTTCATTTGTGCCCTAACTGTCACGCGATGGTGCACCGGTCGAATGAATCCAGGCCATTGTCGGTTGATGCGCTGCGCCGCATAATTGAAGAGGCCAAAAACGTGCCGGTGCTACCGGCTAGTTATCGTTTAACATTCATCAGGGATGCTTAAAAAATGAGAAACAGGGATAAGACCGGTCATCTGGCATGGTGCGCACTTATCGCACTGCTGTTGGCCCGTCAGGAGGGGCTGATCAGCTCTGAATCGCAAGAAAATCTTTTCATCACGCGCTGGTTTGCTCTGGCCAAAAAGCAGCGTCGTTTCTCGCGTGACCTGGCCACTGACATTGACTGGATACTAAATCAGGGGCGGTCGCTAGGTATGCGCGCCCGCCTGAAGCAAAAGCTGGACTATATCTGGCGCAGCTGCACCGGCGAACTGCTGGAGCAAAATGATATGTTCCGACTGACCTATGCCATGGAACTGGCGACTCAGCACGACTGGACCTACCACGTCCTCAGCGACAGAGACTGGAGTGGCCGGCACCGAATCCAGACCTCGGCATCAGTAAACAGCATCTGTCTTCTGAAAAGTGCTATGGACATCGCTTTCAATGAAGAAGGGAAACAAATATTACCAGTGCCAGCCAGAATTAGCGGGCAGATTGAAGCGCTCAATGAGTTGCTTAAAAGCTTTGGCTGGATAGCCCTTTCTGAAGTGGATGGCTCCCTGCCCCACCAGTATACCCTCATGGCCAGACAGGAAGCACATGGTAAGGATTAGTGGCGTGTTAGCACCAGCTCATCCTCTGTCAGACCGTTAATTATCATGACGATATTACGGTCAATGCCGTTCTCTTGCATGGTTCGTACCACTTTAAGTGGGCTTCACAATCGTCTTTTCTAATGTGTACGTATGTTTGTGTTAGCATCTGCTGGCCAAATAGAATTACAACGGGAATTTGTTAGATTGAAGACTGAAGAAGTTAAGAAATGGAAGGCTTTTGAGCACCCTGACGGCGTGTTGAGGGATCTATCGTTTCTCGATGCCCATGAGGTGACTTATACGCATTCAGCGGAAGACAAGCCTGATAAAGCCTACAGATTCTTTGTAACCTACTCGTTTCACTGTTTCAGTAAAGACTATGATCACCAGACGGAAGAACAAAAAGCATCATTGATGTATTACTTGCCCAAAGATAAGCGTCACATTTTGTGAGAGGGCCAGGCAACATTTACGCTGGATAGTTGTAAGGTCATACATGCAGGATATGGGAGTTATGCTGTCGCAGAGATCGAGCTTGATGGGGGAGAAAAAGAGTTTTATTTCGTGGTATTCAGCTCTTTCAAAGAGAAGAAAAAAATGCGCCTCCATATCACCAGTGCGTATCCGGTGAGTGAGAAACCACGAGGTAAAAAGGTGAGTTTCTTCACCATCACGCATAACTTGTTGAGTAGAAAACCACTTCCATTACCCCTAAAATAAAAAAAACACCTTAAGGCAGGTTTCGCCAAGATAAATAACCTGGTATTCAGAATCGCCATTACCGGACTTGGCTTGGACCATTCTCATGGTTGCGGGATGTCTGAATTGCTTCAGTCTGCTGCATCCTTTAAGGATGCTGAAAGCTTTCCTCTAGCTATAGTCAGTATTGCAACCTACATGTTTAGCGCATAGCTAAACGCTAAATTGGCTCAGTGCCACGCTCGGCCAGCATCTCCTGCAGTTCACGATAGCTGATGCCATATTTGCAGTACCAGCGGACTACCCACAGCATAATATGACGCTCAAAATGTGGGTCTTTGAAAGGATTCATGTGCTGTCCTTCAGCTAAACGGTGGCATCAGTTTACCATCGCCAAATCTTTGCAACTGTGCCACTAATTTTGTATCAATTGAAAGCCCCCTTGATGTCTTAAAATCAAGGATATTAGAGTAATGAAAATCGCCATGTAAGCTAAGTGACCAAGAGGAGCAACTTTTTCTTTACATTAGCCAACGCATTCAGGTTCTGATTCAAATAGGCTTTTTTCACGATTGCGTCGATTTTCCAGGCCGCGTAAAAGCACACCGTCCACATATACCCAACGCAGCAGCTCGTTTGCTGCTCCCGTATAGTCATGCGTATTTAGCCGACGCAGAAGGGTTGAACGTCGAAACGATCCTGCGCCCACATTAAAAACAAATGAGACCAACGCATCAAACTGGTTCTGGTTAAGCGGGGCCTGCACCTGTGCCAGAACAGTCTGCTCCGCCTGCTGGATGTCGTGTCGCAGCAATTGATCTGCCTGTGATTCGGTGATTTCATCGCCCGCTTTAACCTGTGCTGTATGGCCAAAACCAATGGTCCATACTGCGGCGCTGCACTGGTATGACCGCAAATGCAGCCCCTCAAACTCTTTAATTATTTTAATGCCCTGTTCGCTTGTTTTCATAACCATTCCATAACCAACAAAAATTTCTTGATTAAATAACGCACAAAAAAAGTAAGCACATCATTTGAATAACAATAACTCTCATGATTTTTGTAAGTAAAAATAATACAAATTAACATTTTCTTTTTTGAGCTTGTAAGATAGAAAGACACCGCTACCCCCAGCAAAAAAAACTTAAATATAAAAAATAAGACAATTTAAAAAACTAACTTGCTTTTTTATAACATTTCACTTTTTAGATGAGCGTTATTTAAACAGAGAGTAGAGACAGTTCGCTCCACCTAATGTATATAGATATTGAACATTCATGAATTATTTCACTATGTTCGATAATAAAGATTGTTATTCGTATTTCCGCAGCACAACAATCATTCTTGCCAAGATTTTGAAATATGCTTAAGTTAAAGGCAAATGCTTATTCGGCAATCTTACATTGCCATAATTAGCACCAAAAAATTACATTATTGAATTCGCATTATTCATCTTGCAATATTAAGAAGGTTGAATCATTATAGTTACATGAATTCATTAATGATATGAGGTGACAAAATTGTTAATTTCAAGAGCACTTGAGTCTTTCATGACCGTTGTAGAACAGGGGACTATTAAAGAAGCATCCGTCTCTCTTAATTTATCGAGTTCACCTGTCTCACGCAGAATCAAAATGCTAGAGGATTGGTTAGGTTTTAAAGTTTTTATCAGGAAGCATAAAGATTTAATTCTAACTAGAAAGGGGGAGGAACTTTATGCTCGTGTAGCGCCATTATATAAAAGTATTCATGGTATTCAGCATGCCTATCTCTCTTCTAAAAAAAAGATTTCTCTCAATAAATCATTAAGAATAGGAATGGAATGTTCTTACAATCTAAAAGTTGGCAAGTTTATAAACAAATTAAGAAAAAAAAATGCTACTGAAAACATTTTTAATTTCGAATGCAGTAAAGAAAAATCTCTTGATTTAATTCTTTCTGGTGAAATCGATGCGATTATCACGTATCGAAACATCAACCACAGTAAGCTCCACAGGATTGAAATAATTAGAGAAAAAGCACATTTTATGCTTAGGGCTGATGGGCATGACTCCATGCTTAAAAGAGAGTCAGACCACATCTTCATTATCGATCAGCAGGCTATGGATCATGAGTCCGTGGATAAAATTACCTCAGCGTTATATATGAAGTACCGACATGCTCAGCTACTGGCTGTAAACGATATGAACAGCTACTTACCAATGATTCTGAGTGGCAGAGCCATTGGGATAATAAGCGAAATGAACGCAACAAGTTTTGTTCAACTTATCGAAGAGCAAAAGGTAAAAATTGAGTGTATAGATACCAGCCTAGAACTTAAAACATACATGTACATATTAAATGGTAACCTTAAACTTATTGATGCAATTAATTTTGTAAACAGCACGTCTTAATATGTTCGTCCTGCGAGAACCGTCTTGATAGCTACCTATTGATAATGTCTAATTTTCATGGCAGGAAACCTGCCATTTTTTAAGTTATAAACATAATATAGCTGAGGTCGGCTTCAGTATTATATCGTTGAGCTATCATGTCATGATTATCCCATACGTTCAATGCCATGATAGCTCATAAGAAGATAGAATTATTTACTATGAAAAACCGCGCGTAAGGGGGGCGTTTGGAAAACAGAAAATATCCTACGTTAAGTTTGTTTTTTGTACAGAAGATTGTCTACTGAGCGTAATGCTCAGTATTTACCCTGTCACAACTTGAGATTTATTCGCCTGACTTTTTTCCCACTCAGAATTATGTACTTCCATCCCAGCTGGGACAGATGAGCAAAAGCTGTCGATTTATAGTGATCCCTTTTAGCTTCAGAGTATCTACTGTTCTTTCTATATATACCGTATTCCACGGTGACATAGTCGTAGTTAGCAGTGTAAGACCGCTAGCCCGATAGCTCTGGTTTCCAGCCCCCGATCCCAAGTTTCAAAAATGGCTCGTGCAAGAGTATTACAAGGCTCACCTTTGTTCAATCCCGCCAGTACGCGTTGACGCAGGGGAGGATCCCAGAATTAGTCCAACATAAACCATGACCTTTTGCTACGCTCAATTTCCCTCAGATCCTTCACCAAACCAATCTGTTTCGTATAGCTAGCCAACTTTTTCATGCCGTTAATTGAACTCGCGAGGCGCATCACCTCAGACTAGTGGGTTTCAATTTCCTTGCGGTTCAAACTGGTTGTTCCCATTGCCCTGACCCGCATAACGCCCGTAACTGCCCATCCGAAAACTCTGTCCTTCAGACTATGACGTTGCTCCATCGTCCCTGAATGATGGCAGAGGTCGTTGTTTCTGAGCATTAACCAACTCAGCCAGCGCGGCTGAATAGAGCCCATATCTGATGCACTAAGCTTGGATGCCCTAAAATGATGATTCTGTCATTCTCGGACAGTATTCGGCCATTTTCAATAGCCTAAGATTGATAGCATCTAGCAGGATGGCAGTCAGTGACAACTTTCTGTCAGTAGAATAATTTCCGTTTTCCAAGAAAATCCGTAATGCTCGTTCGGCAACACTATTGTCAGGCTTTGCAAGGAAGCAACGCAACGGCGGGGACTATAAATACGGCGTCAGCTGTATACAGTTGCTGGAGATGCTTTCTGAAAGTGGTTTGAATATTCATCACAAAACTATTTATCGCTAGGTTCAGCGCTAAACGCCGGAACTGAGGAAACGACAGCGATGGTTTTTGCTTCCCCCCCCGGTATCTGTTCATGGCATAATGAAGACCAAAGGCCGCTGGGCTTATTTGTACCGCGCCGTTGACATCAGTGGAAAAACTACTATTTTTACATATATCCACGTCGTAACATAAAATTCTTATACAGGATCATGGGAACACAAGACTCTACGAGAGACTGCCAGATGTAGAGCCTTCGTAGATTAAATACCTAGACGACGTGATTTAATACGATTATATAAGGATGAAAACAATCGCTAGCGTCGCGCTATGATTAAAATAGATGAGGATGGCTTACGCCACTATTCAATATATCGAATTATATGAGCATCGCATGTTATGCAGGTTCAATAATTTAAATTTCAGAACCATTTAGACGCCATTGATATTATGAGCGCAGCCTTGAGAAGAAAAAATACTTTAATAAAAGAGTACTTCATCGTGAAATTGACAACTGAGCCCCAAGGTTTTGCCAGAGGAAGGGAATGATTTGGAAAAAATAAAAATGACAACGAAGAAGGTTGCTGTCACATTGCATTCATGAAGAGGGTATCAATGTAACAGCATGTTAATATAAAACCAGAGGCTTATACTGTTTCGATTTTTTTTAGAGGTTTGCAATAATCTTTCATCTATCTTTATTTAAAGAGTGACTGATAATATCAATAACATTTTTAGCGATTGTGATAGTCAGCAAACTGCAAAAAAAAGAACCCAGAGCATTTTCTATAACCACCGGTCCGGGTAAATAACTCTGAATAACTGAAGCAACAACACTTCCATTCTGTATTCCAATAAAAAAAGAGATTATGAAAGCACTGATTTTTCTCCACCCGGTGTATTTGTTCTGAATCATTACATACATAATAGAACCGCAAAATGCTGCGATAATATCTGAGTGATCATAATGGATTAGCTTTATTAACATTTACAACTCCTTTTTTATTCAGTGTAAATCTTATTGTGACAGTTTTTATAGCCAGATGATGGTGCAACCAAAGATGCTGGAGACTTCCATTTTATCCATTCTACCATTATTTTTTTTGCGAATTTCTACCGTATTCCAAATGGAGGAATCCACACAGCGATACGCATAAATAACAGGAAAATAACTGCTTGATCTAATAATTACACCACCACGGCGGCGGATTTCTGATTTTGCACGCGCCATATTAAACTGTACTAGATTAATTTTTGGATAATTTTGTGACATGTATGTTAACTGTAAACGTGGATGTTGTTTGAGTTAAAGAAAAGCTGGCCGATATTCATCAGCCAGCGTCGTTAGGTTATTTTATCGGTTACGCTCTGCGCCACAGAGTCGCGGAGTCTGACGCGCCTGGCGCCCAGCTTGCAACCCAAGCTGTGTGCCCCTGGATACAAGACCACAGTAGGTTATTATGGGTCACAACTTCGCTGGTAGAAAAGGTGTCACCCAGCGCCCAAGCACGACCAAGTTCCGGAGTCGGCACGGGAGTAGGAGCCGGAGTAGGTGCTGGCGCGGCAGCTGCGGTGGAGACGGTCAGCACATTGCTTGGTACGGAGAGACGGTCTTGCGCATCCATTCCAGCTACAAAGTAACGATACTGAGTACTGGCCTGTAAATCGGTGTCGTTATAAGTCAATTGACTCATCGCAACTCGGGCAATTTCTTCACCTTCTCGATAAACGATGTATTGCTTAACAGAAGTACCTGCTTGCGATGGACTCCACATCAGGCTTACGCTGCTGGCAGTCACACCCATACTATGCAGACCTCTTGGGGCTGATGGCGCAGTATCAATTTGAGAAGAAGACAGTGTGGTAACAACCAGTGCATTGCTGCGCGAAGATTCAACACCAGATACGTTGACACTTGAAACCTGATAGTTGTAGCGAGTGCTTTGCGATAGGTTATCGTCTGTATAAGTCATTGCCGTCTGTGAACCAATCAGATTACCGTCACGATAGATACGGTAAGAGGTTGCCGGGACAGAAGGTTCACTCCAAGCCAGCGAAACACTGCTATCGGTCACAGCGGTGCTACGCAACGCGGTTGGGGCGACGGGTGTCGGAACCGGTTCCGGTGTACTGTTGTCACCTGTAAAATTCAGGTCGATAACCTGGTAGAATGCGTTACCAGTATCCGCAACTTCCCACACGGCAAGCAAAACATGATACCCAGAACGCTGTGGCAGCATCAGGTCATGCACAGTCGGATTAGGCGGTGTGAGTGCTGCGCCGTGGCTCCAGAAAGGCTGTTCCTGAAGTTGTACTTGGTAAAACGGGGTGTCGTCAAACTGTGCCCGGCTCAGCGGCAGGTTCGGATTCCAGTCGTTACGGGTGATAAAGTAGTTCCAGCGCCGGGTTACGTGCTGAGCAGTGTAGTACCAGCGAACTGGCAGAATCTGGCCGGATTCTACATCGTGCTTGTACCAGTGAGTCCCCGGTGCATCCAGAAAACGTCCGGTGCCCTGGTTAGCCGTTACGATTTCACCATCGCGCGGTGGCAGACTATTGGCTGAATCAGTAGGTGCCAGCGAATCGCGCAAACCACTTACTGCTGCTGGGAAGAATTTACCTGCTTCACATTGGTTTAATTGTCCGGTGTTAATCTGACCTTTTTCCCATGCTAAATAAACTCGTGATTTAGGGGAGAAAATGTGACCATGGCGCAGCATCGACTGCTCTTTTTTAATGCTGATAACATCGTTCATAATTATATTTCCTTATAGATTATAAATATTAAATGAAAAAATTACTCAAACGGCCGCTACAGCCCACAGAGAGGTAGCCAGATCCGGAGTCCAGTAAATATTTGATTCATGGCGCATGACACAAACATAACCTTGGTTTCTCCATAACACTTTTTCGTTATCTTCATAACGTACTCCCGCCTTCCAGTTATTTACAACCGGTACCGGGAGCGGCTCAGGGGTAACATCCGGCGCGACTGAGCCTTCGGTTAGATAACCGTAGCGGTTAATAAATTCCCAGTTATAAGCAGTACCATCACTAGCGGTACCGGCATCCCAGTTCACTGACCAAGTCATCAGGCCGCGAATCGGTAAACCTGCGCTGTCCAGGCGCGTAAGTGCGCATTTTACATCATCGGCATTAATAACATAGCCAGTTGCAGCCGCATCATTATTGGAAGGAAGACCGATAATAAATTTGTCGCTGGGGATATAAATAAAGTTACGAGTGCCAGTAACAATACTTTCTGTCAGATAGTACAGGAATTCGGCTTTACGGTCGTCATTATTTTGTGCCAGCCAGCCTATATTATCGACCCACACACCGTCGCCACCTTGGTTATAAAATTGAGGGGCTATATAATCGTAATAACCGTCGAGGTTAGTGATGTATTTTTCATACTCACGTCCTTTTTGCAGGTACGGAAATTCCGGAGCCATGCTGATAGTAAAGTGTTTACCCTGCGCTTTATAGTGATCTTTAACCATTCTTAACGCGGCTGGAATAACATCTTGGTTATTTGCAGCGGTAATTGCCTCCTGCTCTAGGTCGATATCCAGACCGTCGAATGAAAATTTGTCGGTCAGCGATTTAATTCTCTCTGCAAGAGCAAATTCATCACCTTTGTTTAAAGCTATATGTGCATCTGCACCGCCAAGAGAAATAAGGACTTTACGGCCCTGACTGTGTAAAACGTCTATCTGACGACGGAATTCAGTATCAGAGTATTTGTACGGTTTGAAGTCAGGGATATGATCATTGTCACCATCAAGAACTTTCATAAACGCAACAACAATTACATTGTAATTGCGTGGAATTTCGGTCAGAGCCATTTCTTGGAAACGACCGTTTCGGTAGCCAGTACCGGTAGACCAGTTATGCCAGAACCCCATTACGATTTTATTATTCATTACAATGCCCTTAATAAAAATTTATTAAACCCTTTTAGCTTGATTGCCGAATCAAAATTATTGTTCTCGATTCGATGGGGGATATTATGAAGAGGAAGTTGCTATCTGCCAAAGCCAATTACTGCACCGAACGTATTTAAAAATTAGCACTTACTACTTTACTTATTGTTTTTACATCATTAGATTTAGGCAATCTCAACAAAGTTTTCCTACTTGGTAATGTGTTTTAAATTAAAAAGGGGCTTAACGGGTGGGGACACACATTTACGGCGGCGTATCAGAAAGGTGGTGTTGCCGTTTATTTAAGCAGCTAACAGATAAAACTGTTTCGCGACCGCTTCTATATCCCGTTAATGACGCGCCTGCGATCGCTGGGTGGAGGAACAGCCATCCATGCTGGCACTGCCAACGGGGAAAAAACAGTATGACGTGAATGTTGACAAAGTCTGGTGACCTTCGACAGGCAGCCGTTGCATCATCCGCAGTTCATCTAGGGGTCCGCTTGGAAAACGGAAAATATCCTACGTTAAGCCTGTTTTTTTAGCAGGCATGACGGACAACTACGAGCGAAAAGCGGACGCTGACCCGCACACCTAAGTTATGCTCAATGAAGACAAATAATGTTACTGCATCAAATTATCGAAATTGAATTGCAATCAATGTGCTATCTCAAATGTCACATCAATATTACCCGTATGCCTGAAAACCCCAACTCCAGAGTGGATACGACCCACTTTCTGAAGGTTACCTATCCGTTCATTGTTCTGTTCGTACATGATGACGAAGCTGTGGCGGGGAGCCCAGTAAACAACATCGCCCACTTCATAACCGCTGGTCTGCGTTTCGTTTGCAGGCAGGGCATCCGGAAACCGGTAGCACATTTCGCGTCCGTAAAGATCTTCCATGGGCAGCGTCAGCGGAAAGCGAGAGACCAGCGCCCGGGTGGTGGCATTGTCATAAAACGTTGCCGTCATCACCTGGACACCTGCGGTGATCTTGACCTGGATACCTTCGGCCTCAGCCCCCAAAGATGAAAATGACACCGCCGTCAGGGAGGCCAGAGCAAGCATGACTGGTTTGAACATAAAACTCTCCGTTGTTTTTATATTTTCAGGAATAACGGCACTGCAATAGTGCCGTTCAGAAACATTATTTATCTGATTTCAAATTGGTGTTAAAGAATGAGACCAGCTTGTCCCACGGGATGAGTTCAGTGCGGTCATACAGGTCGATACGGTTAGCCCCCTTAATCTCCACGAGCTCTTTCGGCTCTGCGGCCATTTTGTAAGCTGTATCGGTATAGGTGCGGGATGGTGCAGCATCACCCACTTAGCGTTTTACGCTGGCTGGCCAAATGCCACTTCTGCGGCTTTAGTGGCGCGTGACGTCTTTGCGCAGCGCCATATCAATACGGCATCTTTGCCGGGTGAGAAGGTGGAGTTTCTTCCTCTGGATAAAGAGGCGGAAAATAAACGAGCCACCATGGTCGAGTCAAACTTTGGCAAGGTATCGCCAGGCGTGGTGAAGTACACGACGGATGCGCTATTCCTTGATCTGTGGCTGCGGCCAGGACTGGCACCACGAGACAGAAGTCTGGTGACCGTCAGCGCACAGGTGACCGCCGGACAAGTGGCACAGGTGCCTTATCATCTTAATCGGGCGATGGATAATGGTCTGACCCAGACTCAGGCCTCAGAGGTATTGACCCAGCTGGCCTTTGTGGCGGGCTGGCCAAACACTAGCGCTAGCTGTCTAAGAACGATTGAGATTGAGTTCGTTGCCGGGAGGGTATGTTCAATAATGATGAATTCACTATGTACGTTATTTACTATAGATCCGCATGGTTACGGAAGGGGTAGAGACAGAAGAGCAGACGCGGTCAGCTACGTGCTGAATAATAAAAGTAAGTCTGTGTCAGGGCGAAGCGTCTCAGCCGGGTAAACTATTTACCCGGCTCACTTTTTAGATAACGAATTTCCAGACGCCGGTGGGAATGCGGTCGTAGAGCCGTTTCATGGTCAACTCCGCCAGCCGATGATCGGCAGCGCCCCAGAATATGGCGAGTTCTGCGTCAGCCAGTTCATATTTTTTCTTTTCGATGATCTTCTCAAGCGTGTCTAGCTGGCGTATCTGCCGCAGTTTCAAGAGCCAGTCCATTTTAGTCATATTACGTTCCTTTTTTTGATTAACAGTCAGTACCTTTCAAACGAGTATAGTTTAAACGTCCTGGCCTTGCTTTGAGTACATTATTTTAGTACTGCGGGGGTGAATAGAACCGATCCCAGGTATGCGCTTCAGCGCATGGGAGGCGCTTAGCGCCGGAGACCCCCGCAGCGAAGCGAGGACGAAAAAAGCGTTACGGCTTCAGCCGTAATTACCTGTCTACCCTGCTAAGCCATAACCCACTTAAAACCACATAGAAGCATTTATGCGCCATCGGAGTGGTCACGACAAGGCGTAGCCGCAGTCGGGGCGTATCTCCGCGTTAGCGGGCCGTCAGGGACGCTTACGGGCGTGTACTCAAAACCTCCAGCGATACTACTAACAGCCACACAGGAACTAGTTACAACATCCATTATTAAAAGCGATGGTGTTCCGGGCCTTCGGCCCGGGCGCGGCCGCTTTTCAGTGGTGAGTCCCGGCTCAGGCGTTACCGCTGTGCACAGGACTAAACTGTGGCTTGAGAGGGGCTTCGGGTTTCAGTTACTGCTGAGGGGCTTCAGGTGGAGAAGGTAGTCTGTACATTTGAATGTTGTAACTACAATTATCCCCGGAATTACATACGAACAGGTAATCTTTTTAAAAGAATGAAGTTACAGGTAGTTTAAAAGAGTACTTGCAGCCTGGATGGGCTGCGTTTAGCAGCTAATTTGTAAGGTCTCTTGCAGTTAAGTGTGGATAAGAAATTCTCGATCTGGTTAGCAAGAAAAACGACCTCTTTTTTGAGGCCGTGATAACTCATTTGGGTCGCATATCAGCAATATTTTCGTTTATGCGATTTTGAATATAACTGATTGTATCTTCGGTTACTTTTCCGGGAAGTAAGTCACGGCATTTCGCGGAAAATGTGGTGGCCACAGTAGAAATCTGCTCAATTAGCTCGTCTACCTGATCCATCTCTAGCTCAGCCTCCCGGGTTCCAAGAGCAATCAGATGCTTGCGTTCTATGTTGAGCGCTTCCCCCATGACATCCATCTGATGATACCCGCCAGGCCCATCGCAGAAAGTAATGTCAAATGCCGGCGCAAGCGACCAGTTCCCCTCCTGAGACATCAGGTAGGCAAAGTTTTTGGGATGATCATCCCGGTTATTAAATATGACATTGAATACAACGCGCTCGAATGCTCGTTTTTTTTCCCTGATATCATTCGTGCAGAGCTGAGTCGCCCTGATGAAGTTTGCATAGTCCATGGAGCCCGGGACCTGATAATTTGCACCTGTGAAGGCCGCGAGGCTTTGCATCGGGACTTTCATTTCTCTTTCTCTGTCGAATCGCCGACTTGCAAAAGCCGCTTGTCCGTCAGGTAATTCAAAATACCTGGTTTCTGGCGTTTCAATCCCACATTCTCGCAGGCACTGAGAGTAGACCATTTCTACAGCACAAACTTCGGGGTGTTCCTGCCTGGCAGGAAACTTAATTAGCCATGGTTCAAGTTTCTGTGAAGGTATCGTTGTAAACTCATCCGTCACAGAGTGGCGATACAGCAGAGCTTTTGGGCGAGCTCCCTGTGGGGAACCCCCCATAAGTAAGAGCCGGTTGAGAAACTCCCCTCCTTCGCCTTTAAGTACTTCCTGAACCTCCGCAGCTAGCTGGCTAACCGGGATGTCTTCCTGAACAGATGTAACATCCGGTGACACCGGCTGATAAGACATCGCCCCCATAGCATTACTGCCGATATAGGTGAGTCGTTCAAGGGGACCGATTCTTGCAATGTTAAGTCCGCGTTTACGAAACAATCTATCCATGAGCAGCATCCCCCACCCATCTGGCAGGGAGTCGTAAACCGGTCCAGGAAGCCCTAACTGGTGCAGAGGGAAATCACTCCGGAGTTTCGGGCCAGCCAGTGGTAGCGTATAGCTTGCGAGTTCCAGCCCTTTTTTTTGTGCTTCAGGACTATATTCGAAAACGATCACCGGTCGACCTGTCAACGCTGTCGTCGTGGCTAACGTTCCCCAACGCCAGTGCTCTCCCCAGCCATCATAAAAAACATCAACACTAATCATTTTTTAAACTCTTATTTCTGATGCGCTTCCGGGTTAACGTGGATTCATATCGGCGGAGATCGTCCAGACTTTCAAGCTTTGGTTTGAACAGTGATTCCAGCTCCTCGGTCCGGCCAAGGATCATTGCTACACGAATAATATTCTCAAAACTGGTATTTTTACCCGATTCCAGGTTGGATAATGTACTCACACCAATACCAGCCCGCTTTGCCAGCTCGGACTGAGTCATTTGTTGGTTGATCCTTTCTGTACGTAACCGGTCGCACAGGAGTAACGCTATTTCATCTGGTTTGGTTAAAGATAAATCCAACATATTGTGTTTTATCTCTCATTATTCAACATAAGCAACATTATATTGGAATTATACCACAAGCGTTCACGGCGGTGAAACAACTGGCGATGAAGCGGTTTTAATTGAAAGGATGCTGAGGTTTTAAGTTTCGGAAAGACGGTAATACCTGTTGCGCTACTGGTCCCTATGATACTACTGAAAGACTACGTGCCAGCAACATCCTCTCCTTAACTCTGCGTTTTATTTCATTGCGCAACGTTGGAAGGTCTGAGACAAACAGGCCCTTTGCTATCTCCTTTGTAAGCTCCTTCCTGACGCGTTCAGAAATCTGACGAAAAGTAAGTTGGGCTTCTTTACGGCTTTTGTTTCTTTTCTCACCATACGCCTTACGGACAAGTCTGTATTCTCTGAATCGTTTACGAAATGCTTGCCAGGCAATGGAGATAAGTTCACCAAAATTTATTCGGGTCTTTCCTTGCTTCATCCGCTGCAAATTCAGATACTCAGCACGACTTTTGCGAACAGACTCAAGAACTTCAGGCGAAACATCAAGCGCCTCGAACAAACGGGGGGCAAAAGTAATATCCGTCGGCAAATAACAACCAATCTCAGGGTCATACTCCGTCCGGTAAGTTATCAGCCCAAGTTCTTCAGCGAGATACTGCAACGCTCGTGTCGCCCGGCATATCGATAACGTGCCATTGCAGGATTCAGTAAGTAGCCCACATTCCGAGGCAAGTGTCGTCATAGTCGCATTGACCCTGTTTGCCAGTGGATCATAATGGAAGCAGAGTCCCTGAAGTAATGCGTCAATTGCCCGGCGCCTCAGTACGGGTGGTTTTCTTTTACGGGTGCCATTAGCTCTGGTTGCTGCTACCAAAACTGAAAAGATAAAGGTATCCGTAAACCCCGAGACTTTGGACATCAGTTTTATATTAAATGGTAAAGTACGTTTAGGCGTCTGTGTTCCCTTTTTAAAAGGTACTGTAAAAACCGGGAAAGGGTTATGAACCTGTACATAAGTTGAGCGGATAACCTTATCCATTAGCCAGCACTCCTTTGTCAGACACTACGTGCTCAATAATCAACCAATGCTCTTGTAATACCTTCTCCATGGATGTAGCCTCCGTATGTTGTGTTCACAAGCAACAGCATCCGACCCCGCTTATTTTTCCTGGTAGAAAAGTGGTAAGCGGGGTTTTTTATTTGCTCGCTTATTCATTTGAAATCATTCTGTGATGAAGATCAGTACCCGAGGATCCAATTAATTCCTGTGTCCCATCGGGACTGCCAGTGGTCTAAATAGCGGCTGGCTATCTCCGGCATCTCGCGAATAACGAGTACATTTTCGGAATTTGTGCGGGCCCCGGCGCGGGTATAGTTGAAGCTTCCGGTTTCCACCGTGTGACCGTCCACAATGATGACCTTGTCATGCATGATGGCGTAGCGAGCGTTTGTGCGAAGCGATATGCCGGCTCCCGCCACCAGGTTCATGGCCGCCGCACTGACTTTGTTCCGGTTCCCCTTCTCGTCCAGCACTATCTTCACGTCCACGCCGCGACGATGTGCATCCATCAGCGCCCGCACTACTTCGGGTGAAGTGAAGGAGTATCCCATCATACGGATGCTCTCCCTGGCAGAGCTGATTGTGCTCAGTACCAGCTCTAGCGCGCCTCCTTCAGGGGAAAATGCCGTCTGTATTGAGGGGGATGCCGTCGCCGGCAGGGCAACGCTCAGGACGCAGCAGGCCAGGCCGGACAGCGCCAGCCTGCGTAATGAATAACGCATAAAACCTCAGGATGTCAGTTAAGAAGGACGTTCTTCAGAAACGCCGGGCGCGGGGAAAATCGCTTTTCCCCGATGGCCGGGGTTGGACAACGACGCCATGCGGAGGCGTCAGGCCGTGTGCTGTTTTTGTTCGTACTCAGCCTTGCGCTGAAGGCGGGCGTGTTCCTGCTCTCTTCGCCTGGCGGCAAAATCCGCCTCATCTGCCGTCACCCTGGCAACCGGCTGGCCGTCAATATCGATGCGCCACGCGCCCTGCGTCATGCCCTCGAGGTACACATCCGAGCGGGTAATGGCGCTCAGGCAGCGCTTAAGCTTTTTGACCGACATATCCAGACTGCGGCTGCGCATGTCCTCAATCATCGCCGCCCGGATATTTATCGCCAGCGGGCGCGGTCGCCCGTTCGTTATCAGGGCGGGCCAGCAGCGCGCAATCTCCGTTACAGCCTCTTCCAGCGTCATCAGGCTGCGGTACTTTGGCTCCGGCGGCGGCTTGCGCTTTGCGGCCCGCCGGGCCTCGCGCTCCTGCGCCTGCTGCTCTGCCCACAGCCTGGCCTTCTCCAGGTAGCGCGCCTTTTTAGCGGCAGCCCGCTCGGCCTTCTCTTTCTCTTCCTGTTCCTGGTTTTTTAACTTCCAGGCGGGCGGCTGGCTCACCACCACCGTCTTTTTACGCGTCACGGACCTGACCGGCTCGCCTGGCCCGCCAGTGCGCGGCGTACTGTTCTCACTCACATCCGACGTAGGCTTTCGCCGCAGCGTCAGCTTAGGGCGTTGTTCCTCTGTCATTTCAGACTCCTGTATTTCCCTGTACTTCTCATGATTACATCGCAATTAGCCCTAACGCGGCAAGATGCACCGCATAGAACAGCGGAAAGAATTCGCGTGGCCAGAACCTCGGCACCATATTGCAGGTGCGGCTCAGTACCGTCAGCGTTACCCCCGGAATAATGAGTCCCGCGACGGCCATGGACGTCCCGTCCCCGGCATTCAGCGCCAGCATCGTCAGGGCAAGGCAGCACGCCAGCCCCGTGCGCGTGGTACGCCTCCCAGTCATGAACACGCCGCAGGCGAGGAGCAGCATCATCACACCGGCAATACCGTAGCTCGCACCCGAAAACGGCAGCCAGACCAGAACCAGCATCACGGACAGCGGCCACACCTGAGGCCCGTGCGCCTGCATGAGGCGCAGCGCCTGCCCGCTCACCGCGAAGGCAAACAGGATATTGCCCGCGTCCGGGCGCAGCCCCGCCAGTATCCACCCGCCCTGCGCCACGACGGCCCAGATCCAGAGCCTGTTCAGCGACCGCTGGCGCACGGCCGGACGTCGGGCAAGGTTCATTGCCCACACCAGGCCAAACAGCGGAAACGCCCCGCGGCCGGCGAGGCGCAGCCATTCGCTGTCCAGGCCGAACAGCAGGCTGACGTGGTCAGCCACCATCAGAACCAGCGCCACGGTCTTGATAAGGTCAGTCTGTCCGGGCGTCCAGATAACCAGCCGCTGCAGCCAGCAGTCGGCCACCACGATCAGAGGGAAAAAAGGATTATCTTCTGCACGCATCAGTCGCCTCCCAGCGTCTTTTCACGTTCCAGCACGCGCACCGTCTCGCGCTCCACCTGCTGCAGGCGGTCGCGCTGCACGTTTTCGTGCGCCACCCTGGTCACCGCCTCGTCCCGGGCGCGAACGTCCGGACTTTCAGGCAGCGTGACGTCCGCAGCCCGCTCACGGGTTTTGCCTTCGCTCAGCTCGCGCGCCAGCTCCCGGACCGCACCGGCAGCATCTTCAGCCTTCTCACTCCCGCGCGCCAGCTCGCGCACCGCATCTTCCGCACGCTTCTCAAGCTCGCGCCGCTGCAGCGCCTCAAGCGCCTGCTGTGCCAGCACCTCCGGCGGAATTTTCTCGCCGTGCTGCGTGCCCGTTGCGTCAGGTACACCGTCGGCCCATATACGCCCGCCGGTGATGGCGCCCGGATTCCACGGACGCCCTTCGGCGTCGCCAATCCGCACCACCACGCCGCTGTTCGGGTTCTCCCGCGCCAGCCGCACGCCCTCTTCCATATCGCGTGCCATCAGCGACTCGCCGTTCCGGCTGGTCTGCAGCCCGGCAAAGGCCGCATCCTCGCTGCCCATCACCCGGCCCTCGCCGCCAAGCCCCTGAAGCTGCCCGCCTCCGGAGGTCAGGGTGCTCAGCCAGACGCCCGCCTGCCTGCCGTTGCGGTCAAAGGCGGGCAGCGCCACGTGCGGCTGCGGGTATTTTCGGCCCGGCGAGATAAATTTTGCCATCGTGCTCTCAGGCTTCAGCCCCGCCTGGCGAAGCGCGGCGCGTCCGGCCGGGACCTCGCCCAGGTTTTTTGCCGTCGCCGTCAGGCGGGCGGCGTTCGCCACCGCGCGGTCGTTGCGCGGCTCCACGATGTCGTGTGCGGTGCTTTTCGCCTGCGATTTTTCCATGGCGGCCACCCACTTCTCGCGATTGTCGGTGTAGACCTGCGCGTGCTGCTTCATGCGGCTCAGCGCCACGTAGGCCGACTCGAAGCTCACCATCTGCTTACGCCCGCCGTCCGTGCCCTGCAGGGATATGGAAAACGGTTCGCTTGCACCCTGGGCGCCGTTGACAGTCACGGCGTAGGCGAGATCAATGTGCTGCTCCGCGCGCTCCGCCGACGGGTTGACCGTGCGGGTCTGTTTCCCGTCCGTCAGCGTGACGCTGTCACCTTTGATATCGCTGACCGTCCAGACGCTGTTGGCCACAAAGCCACGCTCGTTGTCGCTTTTTGAAAAGCGCATCCGGTCGCCCGGCGAGACGGCGATGGTGTCCGGCCGGTACAGCGTGACGCCCTCGGTCGCCGCCTGCGCGGGTGAAAGGCTGCGGGTGTTCCCCTGCGCGTCCTTCAGCGTCACCAGGTGTGCGTCCTTATCCAGCGCCTCTATTCTGAAGTAGGTGTTGTCCAGCAGGACCATGCTGCTGCCGTGGGCCTGCCAGGTGTCCATTCGCCTCAGCTCGCCGTCGCGGACGTTTGCCGGCGTCAGCACCGGAACAGTCGCTTCTTTCTCGCCCAGCTCCCCCGCCTCACGACGCGCGTCGTGGATCATCGCATTAAGCTGGCGCCTGTCCGCGTTAAGGGCGGTCATCACGATAGTCTGCGCCTGTGCCTGCGGCGTGCGCCCCGTGTAGTCCTTCACGATGGCCTCCAGCAGCGTTTCGGGCTGCCCGCCCGGCGTCAGGTCACCGGCCTTAATCGCGGCGGCAATCGCCTTCTCATGCTCACGGCTGAACTCCATGACTGAACTCTCAGGCTGCCACGCGTCCGGCCTGCGCGGAACCTGCTGCGGAGCGACGCTCTCGATGGTCGTCAGGGCACCGCCGATATTGCGCTCGATAAGGCTGTACACCGCAGGCCGCAGTGCCGGCGTCTGGCGGACAATCTCCTGCATTACCGCCGCATCGATGGCGCTGCGCTTCTGCAGCAGGCGGAAGGGCTGGCCGGGCGCGATGGGCTGCAGCTGGTCGGTATCGCCGCTCGATACCGCGCGACCGCCGCCGCCCGCAATCAGGCTGTATGCCTTCGCCATGTCGGCGTTGCCGACCATGGAGCTTTCATCGACCAGGAACAGTACGTTGCTGAAGTCCGGGCGCTCACCGCCGCGCAGCTGCTGCTGCGTGTCGTGGATAAAGGCCGCCAGCGTCTGTGATTCGGGCACGCCCGCGTCGCGCATCTCGCTCACCGCGCGGTGGGTCGGCGCCACGCCGATAACGCGCGGCTGCTCCTGTTCCGGCAGCGTGCCGATGGCTGACATAACGGCCCGGAACTGCGTCGTCTTACCCACCCCCGCGTAGCCCTGCACCAGGGTAAAGCGATCGGGCGACTCCAGTATCATGCGCGTGGCGTTCTGCTGCCCGTCGGTCAGCCCCGCCAGCTGTGCGTCCGGCACGCTTCCCATCAGCGGAGTGACGGCATCCTTCCCCTCAAGGACGTGGCGGATAATGCTTTTCTCAGCATTGTAGGACTGGCGTGAGACCAGCTGCTGCAGCCCGTTCCCCTGCGAGACGGGCACCGATATCAGCGCCCCGCTGCGCGTCTGGCGCGCAATTTCATCCTCAATCGCGACCAGGCTGAGCTTGTCCTGTGCAAAATCCTTCGCGGCGGTCATCAGCTGCGGTCGCGTGAACGCCAGCCCGTTGCTCTCAAGGGAGGGAATGGCGAGGTGGATAGCCTGCTGCTCCGGCGTGTGCAGGGCGGCCTTCTGGTGCGCCAGCGCATCGCCCAGGCTGTCCTTGCCGGCAGCCTCCTTCACCTGCGCCGTGACCATGCTCCAGGCAGACTGGCGCGACAGCTTTTCCTCCGTTTTCTGTAGCGTCTGCGCGGAGTAGAGCCTGACCTCAGCGCCGCTGCGGGCCAGGCCGTTCAGCGTGGCATTATCCATCTCGCGCTGCGTCAGCGAGGCGTAGACCGTGGCGCTGTCGCTCACCGAGCGGCCCGGTGACTCCACCCAGCCCTGCCCGACCTTCGGCGCCGTAAAAGGACTGTTGCCCGCCGCCAGCACGACCTGCGTCTTTCGTCCGGGCAGGCTGACGCTGATCCCCTTCTCATCAATGCCCGTCACGGTCACGCTGTCCCCACCCTTCAGGCGCGTGCCCTGCGTCTGCCCCAGCACCGCCAGACGGTCACCTTCGGCCACCTGCAGGGTGCCGGTTCGGTAGAGTGACCAGCTGCTGTCGAGCTCCGTCAGGCGGGTCACCTGCGTTTCACCCTCCGCGTTGCGCAGCGTCAGGCTGTTGTTTCGGGCAGTCACGCGATCGATAACAAAGCGCTCGCGGCTGCGCTCTTCGGCATTCCAGCGTTCCATCACCATGCCCTCGCGGTAGTGGTCCCGGACCTGCTGATGGCGCCCGTCAAGCCATACCGGCTCAAGCGTGGCGATGCTGATATCGCGCTCACCCAGCAACTTCTCTCCTTTCAGGGCATCGCGCACCGATGATGCCAGCGCCGCCTGCTCTCGGGCGCCGCTGATCTGCACCACGGCCTCCTGACCTGCCCGGATACCCATAGCGAAGTCTGTCGCCAGACGGTCGTAGCGCTCACGCCTGTCCGGCTCGCTGATGACCGAGACGCGGGTTTTCTCGCCGCCCTGCCAGGCAAGCGTGCTGACGCCCGCCTCCTTCATGACGGTCAGGGCGCTGCCGGTTCCGGTGCGCTGCCCGCTGTCGGCGATCAGCAGCTGGACGTTATGGCGCAGGGCGCCGTCGAGCAGCGTCAGCGTCTCCTTCAGCGTCAGCTTCTCTCCCTGGTCAACAATCAGCGTGCTGCCGGGAATGAACGTCATGCCTTCGGTCAGCCCGCGCCGGTCGGTGATATGCTCGCCGCTGAGACGTTCATCCTTAGCCAGGTTTGCGGCTGAACGGCGATCGGCG
Organism: Enterobacter huaxiensis; assembly: GCF_003594935.2. Taxonomy (NCBI): domain Bacteria; kingdom Pseudomonadati; phylum Pseudomonadota; class Gammaproteobacteria; order Enterobacterales; family Enterobacteriaceae; genus Enterobacter; species Enterobacter huaxiensis. The sequence goes on from NZ_CP043343.1 coordinate 128,335, forward strand.
GCCATAATCTGCACGTCGCGGCCCTGCTCACGTGCCATCATAGCCAGTTCTGCCACGCGCTCGCGCTGTCCGGTCGCCCCGCCCTGCCCTGAGATGATGGCCACCGGCACGCGATCCTGCGCGAGCACGCTGACGGCGTCGCCGAACGGACGGCTGCGGGGGACGCTTTTGTCGGAAAAAACGTCCACGCGCCCCTGCTGCTGCAGCTCGCGGGACAGCGCCGATACGGACAGCTCGTCCAGGACGTGAACGTTCGAGGTGAACAGGCCCTTTTCTTTATCGAGCGGGATCAGCTGCTCGTTTTTAATGGCCGCATCGATACCTTCCCGCGCCTGCTCCACCATGCCGGGACGCGCGGGCAGCTGGCCGAGGGTGGTGGCCAGCAGCTCAGAGTAGGTAAACCGCGCCCGACGGTCGCTCAGCATGGCGATGGACTGCCCGACGCTGCTGTTAATATCAATGGCTTCAGACGTCGTTACGGGAATATTTCCCTGCACAACCCGCTGGTCCGCCGCCTCGCGGTAGGCTTTTATATCAAAACCCGTTTCCTTCAGGGTGGTCATCCACTCGGCCAGACGCTGCTCCGGATCGACCTTCTGCTTGGACTGGCGGGTATCGAGCGCCGCCACGTCGCGCGACTTCAGGGACGCATCCTCTCCGACCGCCTCGCGTATGGCCTTGCTGCGGCTGGAGTACGGCTCCGTCGGGACGCCCTTCAGCTCCCACATCCCGTGCTTGCCGACCGTTTCGGTCTCATAGCCCATCGCCGTCACGTCGTCCTTCAGCGCGGCGCGGTACAGGCGGCCGAAGGCTATCTGGTTCGCGTAGACGTTCTCGATAAAGCCGGTCTTTCCGACCTTATCGCTGCTGAGCGTGCGCCAGGTTCCGTCGTGCTGCGTGACGTTGGCCACCACGGCGTGGGTGTGCAGCTGCGGCTCCTGGTCACGACTGATGTCGTGGTTGAACAACGCCATGACCAGGTTGCCGGTCAGCTGCGTATCACTTTTGCCGTCAGTCATGACGCGCGTGGAGGCAAGCGCCTCGACCTGCTTAATGGCCGTGTCCACGGCGCGATTGTGGGCCTCAATAAGACGCTTATCGCCGCCCAGCATGGCCATCACCGAGATGCTTTTGGGCGCTGAAAACGTCAGGTCATAGCCTGGACGATGTTTGTTGGTCCCGTCCTGAACGCGGCTCAGGTCGCTGCCGTCGGGAAGCTTTCCTTCCAGCACGCGGGTGAAGGTTTTTACGTCCACGCTGCCGCTGAGCCCCAGCGCCTTAGCGCCCTCACCCGCCCAGCGCTCGCCCATGCTCCCGATAACGTAGTAATTGTCCTTGTCGGTATAGTAGTTGCCCGCGCTGCCTGCAGACTTAACCGAACCGATGCTCATCATCAGGCTTTTTCTCCCTGCTTAACGCCCAGACCTATCACAGGTATATACCTTTGACATATACGACCATTCAAACCATAATGGATATACGAAATGTATATACCGCTGAGGAAGGAAAGTATGAACACTACGCTATTTTTTAGTAACCGAACCCAGGCAGTCAGACTCCCTAAAGCAGTCTCTTTTCCGGAAGGCGTAAAAGAGGTTGAAGTCATTGCAGTTGGTAAAAGCAGACTTATTACCCCAGCCGGAGAGTCCTGGGATAGCTGGTTTGATGGTGAGTGTGTCAGCACTGATTTTATGAGTGGCAGAGAGCAGCCTGCAGAACAAGAGCGGGAAGGCTTCTGATGCTGAAATTTATGCTTGATACCAACATCTGCATTTTTACTATTAAAAACAAACCGGAACTTGTCAGAGAACGCTTTAACCTCAACACATCCAGAATGTGTATCAGCTCTATCACCCTGATGGAGCTGATCTATGGTGCTGAGAAAAGTCAGGCTCCAGAAAGGAATCTGTCCGTCGTCGAGGGATTTGTGTCCAGACTTGAGGTTCTGGACTATGACGCACTCGCAGCAATTCATAGCGGGCAAATTCGTGCCGAGCTTGCCCGTAAAGGAACTCCTGTTGGCCCTTATGATCAGATGATTGCAGGCCATGCGCGAAGTCGCGGACTGATCGTAGTGACAAACAATATCAGGGAGTTTGAGCGTATACCGGGACTTCGTACTGAAGACTGGTGTTAATTTCAGCATTAAACATAACCTCCCGGCTCAAGATCCTCATCATGCGACCGGTGAACATTGATGTTCACCTCCTCGCGCCGCTGCCGCTCCTGCGGCGTCAGCTCGTCCTGCTCCGCCTGCCAGGCTTCCCAGGCGCCCATATCGACAACCTCACCGGTTTCATCAATGCCCGGCGGCAGCTGCTCTGCCTCCTCTGCCTTAGTCTCAAGCACTGATTCGGTGCCGCCGGTGCCCGCAACGGACGCGGCAGAGGTACTCGCGGCGACAGGCGCAGGACGTGGCGTTATAACAGGCGCAGGCTGTGGCTGCTGTGGCTGCTGTGGCTGCTGTGGCTGCTGTGGCTGCTGTGGCTGCTGTGGCTGCTGTGGCTGCTGTGGCTGCTGTGGCTGCTGTGGCTGCTGTGGCTGGCCACCATTGTCAGGGCTGACCGCCGGATCAACCACTTCCGCATCCGGCTCGAAAAGAATGGCCACGCTGCGGGACTCCGCCTCGCGGGCCGCGAGCGCCGCGTTAAGGCGCTCCTCGGCCTTGTCATCGATACGGCGCTGAATGAACTCGGGTGCCACCTTCGGGCGCTCCTGATATTTCAGGGCCATCTTCACCGCCGGGTACGGCCCGGGAAGGGTGACGTAGCAGGACAGATCGGGTAGCGTCTGGATATCGGAGTAGCTGACCAGCGTCACGCGCTCCATATCCTTGCCGACCGAGGTACCGTCACGCACCGGGTCCACCCCGTAGGAATACTGCTCTGAGGCCTTGAGGATTTCTTTCTCACCGATTTCACCGGCGGCGAACTCGGCAATATTCCTGGAGGGCGAACGAAAGAACGCGCGGGTGTTCAGCACGTCGAACAGCGTTTCGGCAGGCTTCTGGCCGTAGATATCCTCCAGTTGCGCATAGGACTGGATGCCGATGACGTAGCAGCCCCCGAACTTACGCGCCTCCGGGAGGATTTCAACCAGGTCCGGCAGCTTGTGGAGGGTTGGCAGCTCGTCGGCAAAAATCCATACGCGCCGGTTGCGGTTCTCTCCCATAGCCAGCATGCCGCGAATGGCAATGGACAGCCACATGGAGATAACCGGCTTCAGGGAGGCGTGCGTGTCGGCATTGGAGGAGATAAACAGCCAGCCGTTCCGGCCGTCCTCACGCACGCCGCGCATCCAGTCGCGGATGGTGAAGGGCTCGCCGTTGTGCTCAATGCCCTGCAGATAGCGAATGGCCTTAACGTAGTTGGTCAGCACCGCACGGATCGAGATAGCCGTCTTCTCAATTTTCTCCTCAACCAGGTTTGCTGCAGGCGAGTTCTGCAGGTACGAGCGCAGCTTCTCTATCTTGACGGAGAGCAGCGTGTCGACCAGCTTGCTGTAGCTGCGATCCTTGTCGTTACGCATCAGGTAGGCCGCTTCGGCAAAGATGGTGCGCCCGGAACCCTGCCAGAAGGGATCTTCCTTCGTGCCCATCGGGATGAGGGTATTTGAAACGTTATCGAAATCAGGCTGGGTCAGGCACTCGCGCCATAAATCCCAGGCCGCGCAGCGAGAGTCCATCGGGTTAAGTATCTTGTCGATTGCCGGATCGTAGTAACTTTTGACGAACTCGCATGAGCGGTCGTAGACGATGACCATATCGCCCCGCTTACGGGCGTAGTTCATCAGGCGGCGGATAACTTCAGACTTACCCGACCCGACCGTACCGTGCAGGCAGAAGTTCTGTATCTCCGAGTTTTTGATAAGCGGTAAATCACCAATTTTGATATCGGAGGCCAGATCGTAGCGTTTGAGCATTCTGGCCACTTCTCTGGGGTCGTCGGTCAGCTGGCGACCGCCCGTGACCTCATCCTCGCTCTGCTGCTTGCCCTGATGTCCCAGAATCCACGTGGTGACAAAGAAGGTGATGACGCAAACCACGGCGGCAATGATGGCCGCAAGGATGAAAGCGGCCCAGAGCTGGTCGGCACACCAGGCAACGTAATTGTCCTGCAGCAGCTGCTCCGCGTTGTACTTCAGCTCTTTGCCGTAGTAGCGAATGGTGTAAACAGGCTGCGATTTTAAAACATCACGCATGGGAGCAAGCGTCTGGCACCAGTACCAGACCATGCCGTTGACGAACGTCTGCCACGAGAGCTTTACCGTCAGCGTCAGGGCGACGATTATCCCGAAGAGAATAACAAGGCAGAACAAAATGATGTTGGCGATCTGGCTGAACATGCGTATGCGCATGCTCGCGATCTGACCGCCCTGGGTCATATCCTTGGCATTAAAACTCATAATGTCGGTCCGGTAGAGAGGGTGAGTGACGTCACACTGGCGGTAAGGGCAAACTATTCCGGCGTGGCCGGCAACGCTTTATGACCGCACAAAGAATTTGTGCAGCCATAAAGCGTTAGCGTTAAAAAACGATGAGGTAGTTTTCAAAGAAACAGGAAGGCGGGTCCGCCCTGCTGATGCCTGTCAGAGTATGTTGGCGACGGATTTGGCCAGCTGGTCCTCCAGAACCGGCTGTGCTTCCGGGAACTTCAGGTTGACCTTGTTCGCGTTAGAGACGATACGGGTCTGATACTTATGCTGATTACCCTGCTCTGAACTGGTCTGAATCTTAGCGCCGGAAGTGCCCTGGCGCAGCGCGGCAACGTTGTCAGTGGTAACAACCGCTTTGGTGCGCTCGGCAATCTGCACGTCGGTGATCATGGTGTAGTTGATATCCTCAACCATGGCGTCTGCTGCCATGCCGACCAGACCGGCGGCAAGACCAACGCCTAATGTGGCACCGGCTGAACTGGAGTTGTAGGCAGTAATCCCCGCACCCAGCGCAGCGCCTGCAGCAGCACCTTCATAGCCGCGGCTCAGCCAGTTCTGGGCATCGCGCAGGTCCATTTTATCGGCTTTGAGCACGTTGGCCTGAATCCAGTAATAGGCTTTATCCGGAGAAGATACGACCTGATAGCCTTTGGCTTTAACCGCATCAGCGACCTTAGCCTGTAGCCCGCTCATGTCCTTATCAGAGGTATTTTTGATCTGCAGATAAACGGTGCGTTCTGAAGAAGGCTCCAGCCAGATGGTTTCGCTCATCTGGGTCTTAACCTCAAGATTACGCTTCTTGATTGCTGTACTCATTGCGCCGCAACCTGAGAGAGAGAGGGCCGCACCTAATAAAATTACAGAAGTAAACTTATTTAACTTCATCCTGATTTCCTTGTTATCAACTTACTTTTATATTCGAATATTCTTAGAACAGCTTGTTATGGAAACTACCTATTTAAAATTTCCATCCCATGGGGTAATTATTTTCGCTGTTGTAATTTATTCTATCGAATGATGGTGACTCTGAATCTCGGCAGATTGAAGTTGTATTTTCATCCTTAACCCCTCCAATACAACCACTCAACTTAGACTCTCCACTAACCCTGATTAAATCCCATAATGTTCCACCAATAAATACTGAGATTGCTATCATAGGTGAAAAGACAGCTGAGGCCGGGAAGATTAACATCCAGAAAAGACTGGGGTATTTTATACTTTCATCAGCTTTTTTTCTTGCGCGTATTTTTAACATTAAGAAGATAAAAAGGGTCTGCCAGATTAACACAAACGAGCCTATGAACAATGCTTCTGCCATTCCCCAGCCAGCGATAACGCATGCTACAGTTTGCACACTAGTCACCAGACATATCTGAAAAAAACTTCTCATTTATTCTGTTCCTCCTTTCAGGCTAATCTTTGCGATGATTTTTCTGATACTCCTCGGCCTTTTTCATCAACTCTTCGGGGCTGTCTGCTCCAGGTAAACTTTTCTGCGCCCTCACTTCCTCATTATATTTATCACCCTGCGCTATGTCCTCATTTTTATGATGACTTTTTAAGGTGTTGTACTCACTTTCAATATTTTCAGATTTCCCGGTTATCTGGCCATGCGTTCCATCGATACTCTGATTGTTGGCAGATACCATGTTTTCCACCTGCCCCTTAACGTTATCAGCTATTCCACTGGATCTTGTGCGCTGCTCTATTGCATCCTGGTGGGACTGATGGTCAGCCATAACAGCATCTTTGTTTCCGCCACTCGTAATTCCTTCCATTGAAGCCCCAATTTCCGAACGACCTGACGAATATGCCGCATCCACACGAGGTTGCACCTGCTCCTGAACGAACGACCAGGCGAGTTCTCTGCGTTCATTAGCCACTTCAGGTGAGGCCGTATCTGTTAACAATCTATCGGCTTCATGTGGCGCCTGTTTGCGAACGTACTGTGCAAACTGCTGGTTCAGATCCTCATTAATCTGGCCACTCATGCTTTCGGTGCGGGACGCCATTTCAGCATATTCCTTACTGCGCGCCTGGTTGGTCGAATACTGTTCGAGGCTTTGCTTTGCAGAACTCAGAGAGGCAGTTAGCTGATCCGCGCGTGAAGCGGCGTTGTTATCCGTATGGCTCCCGGACTCACTGACCTTGCGGCTGGTAAAGTAATCACTGGCCTCCTTAAAGTCCTGAGAAGCTTTTGCATCCACGTCATGACGGGCATCCTGGCTGGCCCGTGAGCTACTACTTGCTTGATGCATGTCATCATCTGAGAAATCAATCCCAGCCTTAACACCAGCCTGAAAACCAATACCACCTCCCGTTCCGAAAATCTTCAGCTCCGTACCTCCTTTAACATAACCTTCGCCATATCCTCCTAACGAAGTTCTGATGCTTCTAGTAGCTAACTCTTGCGTGGCCTGATCATTACTGATGTTGTGCCCCTTCGCATAGCTCTCCACCGCGCTGCGCATCTTGCTGGCCATCATGGAGTCCTGCGCGCTCATGGTATTGTCGGCACCCTGGGTCATCGTGTCGCTGCTCCCCCGGTTGGTGCCAAACTGGCTGAGGGTCTGCCACGTACTGCCGATACTGCTGCTGAAGCTCTGCATCGCACTCTGCGACTGCGTCTGCGCCTCGCGCGCCATTTCCTGCTGTGCGGAGGCCAGCTGGCGGGCAAAGTTAATGCTCACCGGCAGCTTGCTTGCCGCCTGCGTGGAATCCGTCACCGTACTGCCGTCGCGCATCTGTGTCGAGGTGGCACCATTGCCCAGTTGCTGGCTCATCTGGCCGTACATCGTTGAGCTGTTGGTATTAAAACTATTGCCGCTGACGTTTTCGGTCTGCATGTTTGCGTAGGAG